>CANCPA010000159.1 GCA_947379895.1 Chitinophagaceae bacterium
ACTGCAACTCCAGTTGTAAACAAACCATTATTAGCAAAAGTCAAGTTTTGAACATTTACTGTTGCAGCTGTACCATAATTCAAACCTGCAGAAGAACCGTCGATTGTTAGGTTTAACAGGTTACTAGCTGTAGTAGTGAAGGCACCTGAAGGAATATATAACGTATCATTAAAAGAACCTGTTTTCACTTGTACAGTTGCACCACCTGCACTAGGAGCGCTAATTACACCACTTGTCCTTGTAAAGGAACTTCCACTAGTGAAAGACAAAGTTGTACCGCTAGCTAGGGCAATATTACCTCCCATTGCTAAAGCACCTGTGAATAAACTTTGATTTAATGTAATTGCTCCTGAATTGATTAGACCTGCCAAGGAATTGGTCGTTCCCGGTGTTGTTACATCAAAGTAAAGACTAGCTGCACTAACAGAAAGATGTGAAGTTGCAGACCCCTTAATTGTACCTGTTCCTGCATAAGCACCTGAAACTGTCAATGTATTTCCATTTAAGTCAATACCTGAATTTAAGGTCAAACTGCTAACAGTTAAATTAGTGGTTAATTGAGGAGCTGTTGTACTAATAACTACAATTGAAGCAGAGGTAGGCACACCACCACACCAATTACCCGCAACATTTGCATCCGCACCGTTTGTTCCAGTCCAAGTGGTATTATTTATGGTCAGATTGGTACCATTATTTGCAGATATAGCAGATGTTCCTGTAGAAACTATTCTAATCAAGTAACCGCTACCAGCTACAGTTCCAGCAGGAATAGAGATATTAATTGTACCAGAAGGGTCAATGCCAGAAGCAGAAAGTGTACCCACAACAGTAGGACTACTAAAAGAGCCTGCAGCACTAGACAATTGAGCATTAAATGCAGTACCACCAACAAAAGAACCTGAAGTGGTAAAAGGTAGCGTGATTCCAGTAGAACCTGCGCAAGCAGCATTACTAGTAAATCCAGACAATGAACCAATTGAAATAGAAGGTGCAACTAAAGAACCGGCATTACCTATTAAGAAATAATCACCATTGACAGAAGAAAGAGTTACTCCATTTACAATATCAATATAAGGAGAACCAATAGTTCCAACTCCAGAAGTAGAAGTAAATGCACCTTCAGCTAAAGACGCACTTACACTTTTGGCATAGTTTACTGTAGCTTGAGTCGCATCGAAACCAGCAGCTACGTTGGAAGACAAGAATTGAAAAGTTACATTACTAGTAACTGAAGAAGTGCTTGTATTAATGTTCCAAAGAAGATTTGCAACATTTGCAGGAGTCAAACCAGAATTTGTAGTTGTATCGACACCAACAGACAAATTGGTTGCTGCACTAATACTACTGAAAGTAACAGGATTATAAGTAGTAGCAGTTCCCAATGGAAAAGCATAAGTTGTACTTGTAGTGACTGGAATAGTTAATTGACCACCACCACGAGCATCAATATATTTAGTTAAATCGAAATTACTGACACTAGAATTATTAGCCAACGCATTTGCAGTCAAATCATTACCACCAATTTTTAGAATACCCTTAGTAAGTGTCAAAGTTCCAGCTAAAGTAAGTGGTGCATTAATTGAATAGATACCTGCGGCACTATTATTCAGTGTCAAATTATTTAAAGCTGTAATTGTGGAAGGAATGCTATATGTTGCTTGTGAGCCACCAAAAGAAATACTTGAGGCAGATGTAGTACTAATAGCAGTTCCAGAAATAGTACCATTAATATTAATTGTATTAGCACCCACAGCAAATGTTCCACTAGTCAGTGTTAGTGTTCCATTAATAGTTGGTGTGGAAGATGTAGCCACACTAACTGTATTACTAACACCTGGAGCAATTTCCAAGTTGCCATAATTAGCTGTACCAATAGTACCTGTAGTAGAATTAACTAAAATTTTACCTGTTCCAGTATGCGTTCCACTACCTCCAATAACCTTATTAGTTACAGTCAGAGTGAAACCTCCATCATTTAATGTACCTCCAGAAAGCGTTAATGAATCTACGGAAAGAGCGGCTCCAAGCGTAGCGGTTGCACTATTATTGATAATTAATTTAGAACCAGTTTTAATGAAGTTTGATGGAATACTAAATGTTGACGAGTTTGCTAATTCCACCGAGGTTCCACCTGTAGTAGCATCGATTGCAGCCCCTGTGTTTGAAATAGAATTACCAGTTATCGTCAATTTTGTTGTAGCACCGGGTGAGGCCTGATTTAATTTTATACCTGAACTACTATTAGTGTTACCCAAAGAAAGGGTTCCAATAACTGTGTTGTTATTGATATTTATTAAATAAACTGTATTTCCAGTGATTTGTAATGCTGCTAATTTATTAGTTGTAGCAGGCGTTGTTTGGTCGAAGTAAAGGGTAGCACCTGAACCAAAAATCAATGAAGAAAGCCCATCACTTTTAAAGAGTTTTGTAGTAGAGCCGCTTGTAATTCCACTCGAGAATGTTGAAGAAGTATTATTGAGTGTAACAGTTGCATTATTAGAAAAATTCCCTGCACCTAAAAAAGTGTTTGTACCACTTATCGTAAGATTTCCCATATAATTGATTCCTGCAGCAACAGCTAAAGGACCTGTTTGTTGAGTAAAATTATTAACTGTTGCAGCACCTGTGTTACTCAATTGAATTTTGCTTGTTGCAGCAGCACCTGTATTAATTTCATAAGCACCACTACCAGTCATTGTTCCATTAACAGTCAACGTAACAGCTGTAGCATTACTAACAGTATTCATTAATAAATAAGAACCACTCGCAAAGGTTAGGTTATTGATTGTATTTGTACCTGTAATATTTACAGCAGCAGTGGTAGTATTTGATAGCTTTATGTTAGAGGAGGTTGTCAAGCAAGCAGCAGGCAAAGAAACAGTTCCAGAAGTGTGGGCAATTTCAAATAAGGCACCTGATGCAGAGGCATCAACAGCACCACCCGAAGCAGTGAATCCAAAAGTCGAGCCCACTAACTTCAATGTTTTACTTGCAGCTACTACTAAATTTGAATTTGCAGTGGTAGACAATGTAAGTGCAGTCACTACGGCATCTGTTGTTAAATTAGTAGAAGTAGCACCTGAAACAGTCAAAGCAGCTAAGGCATTTGTAGTACCCGGCGTAGTCGTGTTCATATTAATGGTACTACCACTACCTACAGACAAGGTAGAAGTTGAAGAACCTGTAATAGTTCCTGCACCTGTCAATGCACCCGTAACAGTAAATGTGTTGCTACCAATAGTTAGTCCTGAACTGATTGCAGCACTAGCCACAGTCAAACTACCCGACATTACAGGAGCAGTTGAGCTAATGATGATGTTAGAGGCAGAAGTAGGCAACCCACCACACCAATTTGCTCCAGTATTTGCATCTGCACCCGCACTTCCTGTCCAAGAGTTGTTAGCAATAGCGATATCAGTACCATTATCAGAAGAATTAACAACAGGAGTTGAAGAAACAACCCTAATTCTATAGCCACTACCCGCAACTGTACCTGCAGGGATTGTAATATTGATAGTTCCTGATGAAGTTGAGGTTGTAGTACCTATAGAAACTGGACTAGTAAATAGCCCCGAAGCGTTTGAAAGTTGTGCTGTAAACACATTTCCAGCAGTATATGAGCCCCCAATTGTATAAGCAAGAGATACTCCTGAAGAACCTGCACAGACAGTATTTGCAGTTATTCCTGTCAAGGAACCTAGATTAATCGTACTTGCTACGAGGATTGACCCTTGTTTGCCAATTAAAAAATATTCAGAGCTTGTAGATGGTAATGAGACACCTGAAACAGTGGTCGTAAATGGAGTAGGTGTGTTAATTGTAATTCCCGAAGAAGCAATTGAAAGTGTAGAACCTCCACTTGTTACAGCTAAGTCATTAGTATTAGTTGTCAAGAATGAATTAGCTATGTTGCCACTATTGAATTGATAGGTTACATTACTTGTTACAGAGGATGTACTTGACTGTACATACCATTGCAATGCCAACAAATCAGCAGATGTTGACCCTAAAGTTGTGGCAATACCCATACCAACAGTCAAACTTGTGGCAGCAGATATATTACCAAAAGTAATTGGAGTGAAAGTTGAAGCAGTACCTAATGGACAAACAGCCGTAGCATTTTGAGCCATATTAAATGTTAGCCTACCAGTACTTGAAGCATCTATATAATTTGAATTAGTTGCATTGAAATTACTAACTAAGTTGTTATTTGAGATTGCTGAAGTGGTTAAGTTAAAAGAACTAAGCGTTAATTTTCCACTTGTAAGAGTTAAGGTATTAGCAGTTGTAGAAGCACCTAGTGTAACACCGCCAGAATTATTGATAGTTAAGGTACCTGTTCCTAAAGAAGAAGGCAATTCAGAACCTGTAGTGACTCCTGAACTACCTGTATAAGTAACGTTTGTATTTGCACCAAAAACGGCAGCTTGTGCAGAAGTTGTTAATACCCCAGTAGCTCTGCTAACTGTAGCCCCACTACTGAGTGTTACTGTTTTAGATGCCGCTGTAGCTAAAGTTCCTGAGGTTAAAGTAAGTGAAGATGTTACACCAATTGCAGCACCTAATGTTACAGTATTCGACCCATTGATTGTTAGATTTGCAACAGAGGTCGCTGGAAGTTCGTTGCTTGTTGTTATTCCTGCGGCAGTATTTGAATACGTCAAATTAATGCCTGTAGCAGGAACTGAGAATGTACCTGTTGCTGTAACTGAACCGGCTGTTCTTGTGATAGAACCACCACTAGCAATTGCTAATGTGTTACCTGAGGCAACTGTTAATACACCTGCAGTAAGATTTAAGCTTGATACAGTTAGTGTTGTGCTTGAATTAGTAGGATTAGCCATTTTAATAGTTGAAGCAATACTAACAGACAGAGTATTCATAGCAGTTCCCGAAATATTATAAGGATTAGCAGAAGTGGCAGTACTAGGTATTACTAATTTAGAAGCAGCAGTGCTTTTGAAAAATCCACCATTAGTTGGATTATTCATAGCATAAATTGTAAGTTGAAAACCATTTAAATCAACATAATTATTTGTGTAATAAATAGTTCCAGAAGTTATAGCAGAAGCTGGACTTGAACTAAGTTGGAAACTTGTGGTAGAATTCACTGTAGTTACATAAACGGGATTTGTCAATCCTGCAGACGCAAAAATCATTGTACCCACTTGAATACCTGTATTAGCAGTAGTAAGTGTCAATACTCCTCCAGTACTTATGTTTATGGATGCACTAGCTGTATAGGAAGGAGTAGTTGCACTTCCATTTTGAAAACTCAGACCTGCAGGAATCGAAGCATCCTGGGTTAACTTAATTGAGCCTCCTACTGCTGAAGCAGAAGTAACCACAAAGCCAAGCACATTTCCCGTTATTGTTCCAGTAAATGTATATCCTGCATCCGTTGTAAACCTTAGACCATAAGATTGGGTACTTGTATTTAGTACCCCACTACCTGCTAAGGAATTTAATGTAAGTGTAAAATTAAAAGCAGTAGCTCCACCTCCTGTACCAAAATACAATCCTCCATTTACAGTTAAAGACCCAATTGTGGAATTAGCACCCCAATCGATATTTACACCTGCCGGAATTGTTACATTATCTAAGGTTGAAAGTGTTGGCACACTTCCTAGAGAATTACTTCCATCTATAGTCCAGTTTGCAGCAACAGCAGAAGAATACTTTGAATTTGCATCAGCAGTAGCTGCTTTCATGGTATAATTTGTACCAAAAGCCACGACTGTTGATAAGAAAAACACCATCATTAAAAACATCATTTTTTTCATAAAGCGAGTATTTATTTGATTCATTGAGTGAAATTTAAAAAAGAAAAAAGAAATATTAAAGTCGTGATTAAACAATTAAAATAAATGAAGGTCAATGTTCATTGTTGTATTTTTGATTAATTAGGCATTAACCTGAGTGCATATAAATTATCAATGATTTTATAAAGTAAGACTTACTTAACATATAGCATTTTTCATTTAACATCTAACAATCATTAAAAAACAGTAGAAATTAAAACAATTTCTCTTTATTAATTTGTAAAGTTAGAAGTTGTATATCCTTTTATATTCACTAAATGGTCAATTTTATGGTTGGGAACGCTCCCTTTTTTAGGGAACGTTCCCAATTTTGCTACTATTTAGTTAACAAAAAGTGGTAAGTTATCCTTTATTAGCCGTGGGATAAAGACATTCTTGATTTACAAATTGCTCAATTCATTTCACAGCTTGCATAGTTTTATTTTTTTACAGATAATTACATTGTTTGTTTAGTTTGTATCCTACAATTAATAAAATACTATTATCGAACAAGATTTTCTCAATATCATTTCCATCTACTTTTGACACATGAAAAAGATTATTACCTCCCTTATTATTGCCCTTGTATTGAATATTGCTACAGTTTCAATTTTCGCACAAACAAACGATAAACAGACGGGAAAATGGGGAGATCAAGGTGATGGAACTTTCAGAAACCCGATTCTTCCCTCCGATTATAGCGACCCTGATGTGATACGAGTAAAAGATGATTACTATATGATTTCTTCTACTTTTCAGTTATCGCCGGGTATGGTTATACTGCATTCAAAGGATTTGGTAAATTGGGAAACGATTAGTTATGCAACTCCTAACATTTCAACACTTGGGGAGAGTATGAATTATTCAAAGATGAATGAATACAACAAGGGCATTTATGCGGGTAGTATTCGATATCATAATGATAGTTTCCATATTTGCTATACTACATTGAATCATGGAATATTCATCTCTAAATCAAAACTTATTTCTGGGCCATGGAAAACAGAATACCTTAAGGATATGTACGGCAAACCAATTACTGCAATATGGTGGGATGACCCTTGCCCCCTTTGGGATGATGATGGCAAAGCCTATTTTGTTGCAAGCAAACTTCGTGGAGGATGGACACCTAGATTATTTAGCATGAATGATGCCGGCACTCAATTATTGGATGCAGCTAATGATTCCATGAATATAGCGGGTAAATGTAAGAGTGGTGATGGCAGTATGTACTGCAATAAAAAGACGGGTGAAGGGAATAAACTTTATAAGATTAACGGCACCTATTATTTATATCATAATGAAGTGACGAAACCTGAAAATTATCGTATTTCAATCATGCATAGGAGTAAATATATCTATGGTACTCATGAAGATGGCACACCTGGCACATCTGAGAATCCTGGCAAATATGAGGAAAAGAAGATGCTACACAATGCAGCTGTGACTGATTTAGAACCCAATCAAGGAGGATTGGTACAGATACCTTCGGGGGAATGGTATTTTTTGACACAGCAAGGGAAAGGAAGTGCTTGGGGAAGGGCAATTGTGCTACTACCCGTAAAATGGATGGATGGATGGCCGATACCTGGCATACTTGACAAAGATTCAATTGGCACGATTCAATGGCAATGCAAGAAACCTATTCTTAGATTTCCAAAAACATTTACTCAAGGAAGTGATGAATTTAATTGGCCTGTATTGAAAAAAGATTGGCAATGGAATTATGAACCTAAACCTAAGAAATATAGCTTAACTGAAAGAAAGGGATATTTAAGATTATATGCCTATCAGCCATTAAAGACGGATAGTCTATTTTATGCAGGGAGTACAATCTGTCAACGCTACTTTAAAAGTGATAGTGTATGTGCTACTATTAAAGTTGATATCAACAAAATGGAGGATGGTCAAGAAGCTGGGTTAGCACATTTTAATGGTGGTGTGACCTACAGTAGCATTGGTGTTTCACAGAAAAATGGCATCAAAAGATTACGTTTTGACAATCATCAAACTGTAAAATACTTTGATACCCTTTCGTCGTCTATAAAGACCATTTATTTTAGGACTGAAGTAGATGCCAATCTGAATAGTCATTTTGAGTACAGCCTAAATGGACAAGAATTTCATCCTTTAGGAGATAATTACATCTTGAGATGGGGTAAATATAGGGGCGATTATATGGGCATTTACAACTATAATAACTTGAATGAAAAAGGATATGTTGATGTAGATTGGTTTCATTATGATTTTTCAGAGAAGGTAAAGTGAGAAAGTAACCTAGGGTAAAATGATTACGAATTAGTATATTTTACGATAAAGAATACCATGAAAAAACAAGGGGCACTAAGTTTATTTCCCCAACTTGCATGCGACACCCTTCATGTGCAAGCCCTCCGATTTTCGAGCAGGATTCTACAATCTAATTTATTCATTCGCTAGTGGTTGACTCTAATAATAACCAAAGACAGAGAATTGAAACATCAGAACTCTTGTAACTTTTCCGGGATAAATAAAGAAACCATCGGACCTGTAAGGAGTTTTCTCCTATCGTAACAATGACGATTTACTATTGAACAATAGAGCACTAAAGGGTAAATTATAGTTGGCAATTAATTATTCTATCGTTTCTACTCAGGATGTTTACTACAAAGGCAACGATGAAAAACAAGGAACACAATGACTTCTTTTAAAATAATTGACAAGTAAGTATCTCAAAAGTATACTATTGCTTGTGTTTATTTATTGAAACCTTTTTGAACCTAGTGGTAAAAATACCTGAGTAATAACAATATTTCGAGATTAAAGAAATAGGAATCAACATTATCTCAAAGTAAAATCTTTCTCTAACACGTCCCTTGAGTTTGCGCCAACGAAAACCTTGAATGCACCCGCCTCTAATCTTGAATTTCCATCGGCATCATAAAAAGAAAGTTCCTTACCCGTTAAGGTGAATTCCACTTCTTTTGTTTCACCTGCTTTCAACAATATCTTTTTAAAGCCCTTCAACTCCTTAACAGGTCTGATGATTGATGCTGTCTTGTCCCAGATATACAATTGCACTACTTCCTCTCCATCCATTTTACCCGTATTTGAAACGTTCACTTTTACATGGAGCTTATCCTTTTTGGTGATATTCTGATGGCTGATTGTAAGCGAATCATACTTGAAAGTCGTATAACTTAATCCAAAGCCAAAGGGATACAAGGGTTCATTGGGAATGTCACGAAAGCGTGAAGTGAATCCGCCATCACCATGTGTGGTATTAGGTCTTCCTGTATTGAAATGATTGTAATAAACGGGGATTTGCCCTACCGAGTAGGGGAAACTCACCACTGTTTTTGCCGATGGATTGTAATCGCCAACAACAACATCTGCAATGCTATTTCCAGTTTCGGTTCCTAAATGCCAACAATAAAGGATGGAGGAAACCAAGTCATTTATTTGCGTCAATACCAATGGTCTTCCTGCTGAAACCAATGCCACAATCGGTTTTCCTGTTTTCTGTAATGCCTTTATCAATTGCACCTGTCCATCGGGGATAACAGGATTGGCAAGCGATTGGCATTCTCCTGCGAGCTTACCAGATATTCCAATATTTACCAAAATTACATCTGCATTATTAGCAATTTGGAGTGCTTGCTGAATAAGTGAATCCGATGTGGTTCCATCGTCTTTATAACCATCGGTAAATCCTACTAATGAGGAACCGAACTTATTCGTTAGCCCATTAAACAGATTCACAACCTTTGCAGTATCACCTTGACCGGGCCATCTATCTAACACATCTGCATTTTTGTTGGAATAATAACCAATCAAGGCAACCTTGCTATCTTTACGAATCGGTAAAACGGCATTGTCATTCTTTAATAATAAGATGGAGGCATCCCCCGCCTTTCTAGCCTCGGCAATATTGGCATCAGTAAACATTTCTTTCTTTTCCCGTTCTTCGTTCGAGAACTTATAAGGGTTCTCAAACAAGCCAAGTTTGAACTTATAATATAGAATCGGACTAACAGCAGCATCAACAGTTGCCATGCTTACCCTTCCTTCCTTAACTAATTCTGGTAAAAAGTTGATAACAGCCCTCGATTCCATATCCATCATACTACCTGCATTGAGGGCTTTTTGTGTGGCATCTTTTTTATCTGCGGCATATCCGTGATTTATCATTTCACTAAAAGCCCCCCAATCACTCACCAAGAAACCTTTAAAACCCCATTTGTTTTTCAGGATATCAGTCACTAAATATTTACTGCCTGTAGTAGGAACGCCCTCGAAGACATTGAATGAGTTCATGATGGTTGCAGCACACGCATCAACGGCTGCCTTATAGGGTGGCAAATATTTGTTCCATAACATTACCCTTGAAATATCCACCTGATTATATTCCTTTCCCTCTTCCACAGCACCATATACTGCAAAATGTTTTATACAAGCGAGAATGTGTGCCGTGTCATTCAAATTACCTTGAAACCCTCGAACCCTTGCAGCAGATAATAAACTACCATAATAGGGGTCCTCTCCTACACCTTCCATAATTCTACCCCAACGAGGGTCGTTAGTTATATCGCACATAGGGGCAAACGTCCAATGTAATCCTGCGGCTGCGGCCTCCCTTGCTGCAATAGATGCATTCATTTCAGCCTGTTTCAAATCCCAACTACAGGCTTCAGCCAAAGGGATAGGAAATATGGTTTTGAATCCATGAATAACATCGAAGGCAAACAAGAGTGGGATACCTAATCGGGTTTGTTCCACTGCAACTTTTTGCATTTCTTGTGTTTTATTCGCACCAATAACATTTAAAAACGACCCTATCCTTCCTTTTTTTAAGTCTTGTACCTTCTTCTTTTCGCTCGAGTCTTCAGTGCTTGGCCCCGTTAAAAACCGACCACTAATTTGGTTTAATTGACCTGCCTTTTCTTCAATGGTCATTTTAGATAATAGGTCTTTAACTCTTTCTTCTATTGATGCTTTTGGATTTTTATAAATGGGCAAACCCACTTTACTATTCTGTGCCTCCACTTTTCCTCCAATCAATAATAAACAGAATGCTGATAAACAAGTCGCTTTTTTCATTTTTTATAATTTTACTTTGGGGGCTTTCTTTGCCCTATCTTTTGTCAAATATATTATCCTACATACTTATACTAATAATTATTTCGAATTTATACCATTGATTTAATGATTCAGAGATAATATAATTGATTCACTTTATCTTAAAGCAAACTACCCCTCCATTTAGTTTTCATGAACTGCCTAAACATTTTTTCCCCTAACTCATCTCCAATTTCTATTGTATAAAGACCTTTTGTTAAGCTGTTTGTTTTAATTGTCAAAAGATTATTTTTAGGAATCAAATGCTCTTTTACAAATACTACCTTTCCTTCTATAGAAATCATTTTAACAGTAAAATTTATGTCTGAAAGTTTCCTGAAATAAATATTAAAGAATGTTTCAATTGAGGAGGTAAAATTATCTACTGAAAAGTTCTCATTGAATATAAAAGCACCGTTTTAAGCTTGGAAACCCGCTTTTTTTCAGGGAACGTTCCCTGAAAACTTGTGAGAAAATGGAGGATTAAAACTCAATTATAAAATCAGATACGGTAAGGCTTTGCTTTGAGCGAAACCTTACTTTGTACTAAAATCAGTTGATGTTAAAAAAAAATCGTATTAAGAGTTTGTTTGGAGACAAGAAACTCGGAGTGTCGCGATTGGGTTACCTTTTGTTACAAATGGGTTACCTGTCATCTCCTGAAATAGCTTGTCAGTAAAATGGGCAAAAAAGGAGAAAATGGGAACAGAAAAAGTTGCAAACGTTTACACCGTTAAGGTGTCGAAAAGTTTTGAATCTGATGGAAAATTAGGTGTTTATGAACCGAGTTTCCGCA
>CANCPA010000160.1 GCA_947379895.1 Chitinophagaceae bacterium
TCTACCCTTATGGCTTCATAGTCGATACCCTGATTTTTCAACTCTATTAATTCTTTATCTAAATCCTTTACCGCAAATGCTAAATGACGCAATCCGTACGCTTCGGGTCTTGTGGGGCGAGGAATACTTTCAGGGAAAGAAAATAACTCAATTACATATTGGTTATTCAACATCAAATCGAGTTTATAACTATTCCGTTCTTTTCTGTACACTTCTTGCAAAATTGTACATCCTAATACGGTACAATAAAACGCTTTACTTCGTTCATAATCGCTACAAATAATCGCGATATGATGAACATTTTCTATTTTGAGCATACTTTTTCTAATTTAATAGTTCATCAGATGAAAATTGACACTAAATTGCGTGCACATATTATTTTTATGTCAGGTTCAAATGACACGATCATTAATAGGACAAGTTACACCATCAATTTACTTTCAATCATGAAGGTTAGATAGGTAAAAAGAAAAAAGAACGATTTTACTAAACCGTTCTTTACATGTTTCTTTTTAAAATATGACTGCTATATTTTAAAATGCCAGTATGATATAATAGCGATTGCTACATAAATCATTACAATAAATGAAACATTCTTAACTGCCCTGTCAATTTTTGTCACTTCTTGTCTTGCCATAACCTAATAATCCTTTTTTGGTGTAGATAATTTTTTTAATACAATATAAAACAATATTGTTGCTATTATAAAACGAATTGGATGTACTAAAAATTGTGTTGAAAGGAAAAAAAATTAAAAAAACTGATTAAAATGTTTGCGATAGTAGATATAGAGACAACGGGAGGTCATGCGGGAGCAAATAATATAACTGAAATTGCCATCGTACTCCATAACGGATATGAAGTGGAGGGTAAATTTTCGACACTTGTAAATCCATGTATGCCTATTCAAAAATATGTTCAAGGTCTTACGGGCATCACCGATGCGATGGTTGCTACTGCCCCTAAGTTTGAACAGCTGGCAGATAATATTTTTAATTTATTAAAAGACCGCATTTTTGTTGCACACAATGTAAATTTCGATTACAGCTTTGTAAAATTGCAATTAGCACATGCAGGATTCGAATTGGTAACACCAAAACTATGTACCATTCGATTAACAAAGAAAATATTTCCAGGACTACCAAAATATGGTTTAGGTACTGTTTGTAGGGAGTTGAATATTCAAGTCAACGACCGTCATAGGGCTTCGGGTGATGCCTTAGCCACTGCTGAACTTTTTTCCTTATTAGTGAAACATGATAAGAGCGGTGAGTTGAATAAAATGGTAAAAAAAAAGTCTAATCAATACTTACCCCCACATGTAGGTGAAGAAATAGCTGATAATCTGCCTACTCTTCCCGGTATTTATTACTTTTTAAATAAGGCTGGCAAAGTTGTATATGTTGGAAAGGCAAAAAACATCAAGAAAAGAGTCATCTCGCATTTTTCAAATAATAAGCCTAGCAAACAAAAGCAAGACTTTTTGAGGGAGATACACCAAATAAACCATACAGTTTGTGCTACAGAATTACTTGCTTCTATCTTAGAAAGTGTGGAGATAAAGCGTTTGTGGCCTGCTTTTAATAAGAGCCAAAAACATTATGAACATCAATATGGGATATTTCAATTTGAAGATGGCAAGGGATATAAAAGATTAGGTATTGAGAAAAAAAAGAAAATATTACAGCCTCTTTTATCTTTTAGTCTACTGACAGAAGCACATAGTAAGTTGTGGCATTGGGTAAGGGAATATAATTTGCATCCTGCCTTATGTTTCTTAGACCGGAAACAAGAACTTACTACCCCACTTCCTGCAGTTGAAGATCACAATCAAATTATAGATTCGATCATTAATGAAACAAAAGACGAACAAAAGACTTTTTTAATAAAAGAAGATTTCCAAACATATATTTTGATTGACAAAGGAACTTTTTATGGCTTTGGGATTATTGAAGGGGTTAAACTTACTGACTCGTCGAAAATAAAACCACTCCTCTCCCACTATCAAGAAAATGATATTATCAGGAGTCTTCTTAAAAACCATGTAGAAAAGTATCCTGAGAAAGTCATCTATTTAAAACGCTAATACAAACTTTACCAAACTATAATAAGGGTTTTACCACTAGGGTAACAAAGAAAAAATAAGTTACCACTCAGGAGCTTTTAGCACTAGGGTAACAAAGAAAAAAACAAGTTACCACTCAGGAGCTTTTACCACAAGGTAATCAAGGAAAAAACAAGGGGCACTAAGTATTTTAATCACACATCGTTCTTTACAATAAAAATAAAAATAAGGGTTACCACATAGGCACATCAGGCACATAGATAATAATATCTAAAGTAAAAAGCGTTTCACTTTAAGTTCACATAGATGTAGAAGGTATAAAATACTCTGTGACCAAAGTTAAAAAAGGTTTTACCAATAGGGTAACAAAGAAAAAAACAAGTTACTACTCAGGAGCTTTTACCACAAGGTAACCAAGGAAAAAACAAGGGGCACTAAGTTTTTAATTAAAATAATTATTATTGTTTACTTGAATTAACTTTTTAATCCTTGTGTTACTTTGTATAAATCTTCGTGTTCATTGTGGTAAAACCTCCTGAGTAGTAACAAAAACAAGGTACACTAAGTTTTTTAATCTTACATCGTTCTTTACAATAAAAATAAGGGTTACCACATAGGCACATAAGACACATAGATAATAATATCTAAAGTAAAAAGCGTTTCACTTTAAGGTCACATAGATGTAGAAGGTAAAATGATCTGTGGTAAGTCAACGATTCTATTTCCTTTGAATTTCATCATAGAGCGTCTGAATTAGTCCATCGGCAATACCAATTTTAGGTACATAAATTTCGGGAATATCTGCCCACCGCATTACATTGATATAAATTAATAGGGCGGGAACAATTACATCGGCCCGATCCTCTTTTAGCTTATACATCCTAATTCGTTCTTCGACACTATAATTACTTAATTCCTTATGGAAATCCCTCAACAACTGTAATGGCAATGGCTTTCCTTCTTTTTTCTTACTTAACGAAAATACTTTATTGATGTTACCGCCACTACCGATTGCCGTTATTGGCAACTTTGATTTAATATTTTGCTTTAATTGATCACGAAGAAGATCCCATGTCTTTTCACTTACCTGTCCTTTTAAAAGCCTGATTGTTCCAATATTGAAACTCTCCCGATACTTCATTTTCCCTTCATCAAAGAAAGTAAGTTCTGTGCTTCCACCACCCACATCAACATATAAATAGGAATGAAACCGATCTAACATCTCGGCTACATGCGTTTGATTAATCATTGATGCCTCTTTATCGCCGGTAAGGATTTCAATGCTAATGCCTGTTTCTTTTTTTACTAAATCAATAATTTCAGGACCATTCTTTGCGTCACGCATTGCACTTGTAGCACATGCTTTAAACTCGGTAACATCATAAACTTTCATAAGATGTCGATAGGCTTTCATTGTCTGTATCAACATCTCTTCCCTATCCTTTGATATCTTTCCGGATTCAAATACATCAAAACCAAGCCTTAGTGGCACACGAATCAGATTAATCTTATTAAATTCTGGTCTTTTATTCCTCTCCTCTATCACACTCGATATTAATAATCGAGCAGCATTACTACCAATGTCAATTGCCGCTAATACCAATTTGTTTTATTTTTGATGAAGATAATGATAGGTTTCTATCTGTGATCTAACTCTCTTTTTGCCCACAAAAGGAGCATAATTATTACTTAATTCTTTATCAAGTACCCTAGCTTTAATGTTATCACTTAGCTGAATATTGATAATATCCTTTATTTCATTTCTGATATCCTTGTCTGTAATAGGGATTGCGGCTTCGAGTCGATGATCTAGATTACGGACCATCCAATCGGCAGAAGAAATAAAAATCTTCTCGTTTCCACCGTTATTAAAGATGATAATTCTTGCATGTTCTAGATACTCATCCACAATACTGATTGCCTTAATATGATGCTTATATTTCTTTTTATCAAGCGTAGGGCAATAAATACCTCTTACAATTAAATTTAAATGTACTCCTGCCTCAGCTGCTTCATATAATCGATCAATCAATTTGGCATCGCTCAACGAATTTACTTTCAAAGTAATTGACGCCTCCTTTCCTGCCTTAGCGAATTTAATTTCCCTTAAAATAAGTGCTTCAAAAGCTGTGCGCATATTTGTAGGACAAATTAATAACGTTTTGCATAGATGCAAATGACTAATGCCCGTTTTCCAATTTGCTAAATAATTAAACAATCTGTTGATATCGGCCATGACTGCACTTTTTGCAGTTAATAAACAATGATCGCCATAAACTTTAGCCGTTTTTTCATTCAGATTTCCGGTACTGATGAAACCATATTGAATAGTTCGTGTTCCTACTTTTTTCTTGATTACACAAATCTTTGCATGAATCTTCATTTTAGGAACACCTAATAAAACAGTTACTCCCTCTTGTTCAAGCACATCTTTCCATACAAGATTTGCTTCTTCATCAAACCTAGCTTTTAATTCGAGCATAACAACCACTTCCTTTCCATTACGAGAGGCATTTACCAATGCATTGATAACTTTAGAATTAGAAGCTAGCCGATAAGCAGTTATTTTAATACTTAATACTTGAGGATCCATTGCGGCTTCACGCAATAAATCTATCACACTATCATAGGAATGATAGGGAAAGTTTAGCATGATATCCTTCTTTAAAATTACATCTGTTACCCTTATTACCCCCTTTAATTCAGGATGCGTGAAGGGTTTATTTCGGTTACTTTCCTCGGAAAAGACATCAGGAAAATCCATGAAATGCCTAAAGTTATGAATCCTGCCCCCCGGAATAATATTGCTTTTGTTACCCAAATTCAATCTTCTGATTAAATACTCGAGCAACCCTGCATCCATATCTTTATCATAAACAAAACGAACAGGTTTTCCCTTTCGTCTATTCTTTAATCCTTTCTCTATCTTTTCAACGAAAGTGGTGCTTACATCCTGATCTAAATCAATCTCGGCATCTTTTGTTATTTTAAAGGCATGTGCATCGAAGTAATCATACCCGAAATAGGAAAATATATGCGGAAGATTAAAGCGAATAATGTCTTCTAACAATATGATATTCGTTTCACCTTCTTTTGAAGGAAGCTCAATAAATCGACCGACTGCTGTAACAGGAATTTCAATTAAGGAATATTTTTGTTGATAGGCATCATCCTTTTTTCTCATCACTACCCCCAAATAGATGCTCTTATCTCGCAAATAGGGCATTTGAGGAAGGTTTTCTATTATTAAAGGGATTACGTTGCTACGAACTTGTTCATCAAAAAACTTGCGTACAAATATTTTTTGCTCATCAGTCAAATGTAAATCATCAATCAGATAAATCTTTTCCTCGTTTAGTTCCTTCAATATTCCGTCCCAAATTCGATTAAATTCGGTCTGTTGACGAATCACGATGGTATGAATTTGCTCTAATATGCTTTGAGGATTATTTTCCATGTGCATATTGAGCCTTCTACGTTTATCTTCAAATTCGACCATCCGCTTTAAGGTAGCGACTCTTACCCTAAAAAACTCATCGGTATTATTAGAACATATCCCTAAAAATCTGATTCTTTCCTTCAAAGGAACGGTTGGGTCATTAGCTTCTTGCAACACCCTTGCATTAAAGCTAAGCCAACTTATATCACGCTGAATCAATTGCTTTTTCGACATAAATGAATCAAATGCTTAAAGTGCCAAATATAGTGGCATACGGTTACAGATAAGAAGACTTTTGTCAATAATAAATATTTTATTTATTGCTAATACTGAGTTTACCACTAATGAAACATTGTAAAATGCAAAGAACCATTGTTTTATAAAAAACAGAAGCTGAACAAACGGCTATTTATTAAACTTGATTATGCAATTGACTCATCATATAATTCAAAAAATCACAAAAAGACTACTTAACTCACCTTACGCAATAATTAATAAAGGTTATTAAGTCTAATTTATATTCTTCAACACAAAGACACAAATACTCAAAGTAGCACAAAGAAAAAATGAAGTATTGATACTTATGAAGTGTTTTAAAGAACTTAGAGCCTTTGTGGCAATAGAAATAAAAAAAGACAAAAAAGCATTTGATTCAATCTATGCGTAAGGTGAGTACTTAATTAATAAGCCTATTTATAAAAGATATTACGTGAAGGCAAACAAATAACGATTAAGCTTGTATTTTAATATGCTGTGGTCTAAATGGGTGGTCTTGAATAATATTAGCTAATACTTGAAATAAATAAAATTTTAATTAAATACATGGATAAATACATAAATCGAATAAAAAAATCAATAGAACAATATAGAAATCAAATTATTAATCATAAGGTTTATAGTGCAATCAATGACATTCAAGATTTGAATATTTTTATGCAATACCATGTATTTGCAGTTTGGGACTTCATGTCATTATTAAAATCACTTCAAAACAACCTTACTTGTGTTACTGTTCCGTGGTTTCCAAAGGGTTCGGCCGACACACGATTTCTTATCAACGAAATTGTGGTAGGCGAAGAATCAGATGTGGATAGTTTTGGCGTTAGAAAGAGTCATTTTGAAATTTATTTAGACGCAATGAATCAAAGTGGAGCCGACACATTACAAATTAATCAGTTTCTTAACGTACTAAAAGAAAGAAAGAATTTACAAGAAGCGTACACTTTAGCAAATGTTCCAAGTGAGGCAATAAAATTTATTGACTTTACTTTCAAAATTATTGAAAGCCAAAAAGATTATCTACTTTCTTCAATTTTTACGTTTGGCAGAGAAGACTTAATACCCGACATGTTTATTTCAATAGTTAATGACCTTAGTAAAGATTTCCCTGATAAAATTTCAATATTTAAGTATTATCTGGAACGACATATTGAAGTTGATGGCGATCATCACAGCCATTTAGCAATACAAATGACCTCAAATTTGTGTGGTGAAAATGAGCAATTCTGGAAAGAAGCAGAAGAGGCTGTAATAGAGGCCCTAATCACAAGAATAGAACTTTGGGATGGAGCATATAAATCAATAATATCCCAAAAGAAATAAGACTATGATAAAAGCAGAAATGGCAACTTAATTAAGTTGCCATTTCTGTTTATAGAAATATGAATACAATACTATTTGAAAACTACCAAATTTTAGTTCTATCTTTTTCTGGTTTAAACATCTTGTCACCTTCTTTTACATTAAATGCAGTGTAGAAAGGAGTAAAGTTGGTTAAAGGACCTAATACACGCCACATTGGTGGAGAATGCGGATCGGTATTTATACGTTGACGCACCTTTGCTTCTTTTTGTTTATTACGCCAAATCTGTGCAAATGAAATGAAGAAACGTTGATCGGGAGTGAAACCATCAATCTTCACTGTATCTTGACCTTGCTTAGTCATTTTAAACGCATCATAAGCGATTGCTATACCACCATTATCTGCTAAATTTTCTCCTGTAGTCAATGCTCCATTTACATGCAATGTATCTAAAACAGTGTATGCATTATATTGGTTGATGATTAACTTACTTTTCTCAACAAACTTGCTACTATCGGATTTAGCCCACCAATTTTGCAAGTTTCCATCCTTATTATATTGTGCACCCTGATCGTCGAAACCATGTGTCATTTCATGACCAATCACCATTCCTATTCCCCCATAATTAATGGCATCGTCTGCTTCAGGATCGAAGAAAGGGAATTGTAAGATACCCGCAGGAAATACAATTTCATTAAACAGTGGATTATAATAGGCGTTGATGGTAGGCGGAGTCATCCCCCATTCTGTTTTATCAACAGGCTTTCCTGCCTTACTAATTTGATAATTAAATTCATTCTTAGAACAGGCTACTAAGTTGGCATAATAAGTATCCTTTTTGATGGACACTTTACTGTAATCTCTCCACTTATCGGTATAACCAATTTTCTTCAAGAAAGAATGTAACTTCCCAACTGCTTTTGTTTTAGTACTATCACTCATCCAATCTAACTTATTTATTCTTGCCTCAAAAGCAATCCCCAAGTTATTAACCAAATCAAGCATTCTTTTCTTTGCATCTTCTGTAAAGTATTTTTTTACATACAATTGACCAAGTGCTTCTCCCAAATTAGCATCTACTGACTTGTAAATTCGCTCCCACCGTGGTTTAATTCTTTGTTGACCACTCAGGGCTTTTTCATAATTGAACTCTGCACTTACAAAACTACTACTCAATGCAGCAGCTGCATCTTTAAGAATATTTGCCTTTAAATACACTTTCCAAATATCAACAGGTGTTGATTTAAAGAGTTCATTTAGTTTGGCATAAAATGCAGGTTGATTCACATTTACTGAATCAGCTTTCACATTTAAAGTCTTTAATAATCCAACCCAATCAAATAGAGGCATCTGCTTTTGTAAGTCAGCAATAGCTAATTTATTGTAATTGCTTTGAGGATCCCTAAGTTCAACGTTAGTACGATGACTTGAAGCCATTTGCTTTTCCAAATCATAGACTAAATTCACATTCTTAACTGCAATTACAGAATCACTACCGCTTAATATAAACAGTTGCTTTAAATAATTCTTATAGGCATTTTGAATATCAATTGTTGCCGCATCAGTTTTAAAGTAATAGTCTCTATCAGGCAATCCAAGTCCCCCCTGTGCAAAGCCAAGTATGTTTACACTACTATTTTTATCGTCGGCACCAACATAAAGTCCGTACAGTATAGTGGTATTTTCAGTTTGTTGATGCGCAATAAACTCAACAACAGCTTTATTATCTTTTAGGCCATCAATTTCTTTCAATACAGGCTTGACAGGCTCATATCCTAACTTTTCGATTGCAGCAGAGTCCATTCCTGAAGCATAAAAATCTCCTACTTTCTGTTCAATACTTCCGTCTACTTGACCACCCTTCGAAACATCTTCTAAAATGCTTTTCAAATGTTCTTTGGTACGATTGTACAGATCTAAAAACGCACCGATTCCACTTTCTGTTGCTGGTATCTCGGTGTTTTTAATCCATTTGCCATTAACATACAAATAGAAGTTATCACCGGGTTTAACAGTGCTATCAAAATTTGCAGTTTCAATAAATTTCCTTGATTCTGCTTTTTGCTTACAAGCTACAAAGCTAAAAGCAAGCATAAAAAATGCCGTTGCCGACAATTGATACTTTCTCATTTTAAATAATTTGGGAATGAAAGTAATTGTTTTTGATAATAGACACAAGCGTTTAATATAAAAATAGGATAAGTGGTTATGAAAACTGATTATAGGAGAGAATTATTAAATTGAGTTTAATAAAGCATCAAATAATAATGCAAACTTAAAAATAGAGTACTAAACTTATGATTTAAATAAATAAAAGTGTTTGAATAAATAACTCACCTTACGCAAAAATTAATAAAGGTTATTAAGTCTAATTTATATTCTTCAACACAAAGACACAAATACTCAAAGTAGCACAAAGAAAAAATGAAGTATTGATACTTATGAAGTGTTTTAAAGAACTTAGAGCCTTTGCGACTTAGTTTTTTTGTGGCAATAGAAATAAAAAGAGACAAAAAGCATTTGATTCAATCTATGCGTAAGGTGAGTAAATAATAAAAAATCAAATCAGGAATGTGATTTTTTATTAATACTCAGGAGATTTTACCACAATGAAAACAATGAAAAAGTCAAGAGACACAAAGTTTTCTAATAAAATTGATGAATCTGAGTGATTATAAATAAAAAATCCTTGTGTTTCATTGAGAAAAACTTTGGTTACTACTCAGGAGGTTTTACAACAAAGGCAACGAAGAAAAACAAAAAACACAAAGACATCTTTTTAAATAATTGAGAGGTACGTATCTAAAAAGTATACTGCTTCTTGTGTTACTTTGTTCAAAACCTTGTGACCCTAGTGGTAAAAATACCTGAGTAGTAACAAACTTTGTTTTCTTAGTGGTAAAGGCTCCTGAGTAGTAACTATTTTTTATTAATTACCATACACTTATTTTTCATTCTATGTTAAAGGTAGACTTTGATAATAATACAAAATTCTACTTTACTTATTTACTTCATTTGTAAAATGAAATTGAATATCAGGATTATTAGTAATTTCTGTATTCAAAAACCATTCACTTTGAGCTAAATATACTGGGTTGCCATCCTTATCTGCTGCACTATTCTGCTGTTTGAATCGTAAGAAATCATCTAATTTAGTTTGATTCTTGCTAGTCAACCAACAGGCTTTATAAAAAGGCATGGTCCTAAACTCACAAGCCGCACCATATTCCTGTAATAAACGGTATTGAATTACTTCAAACTGAAGGTCGCCCACACAACCTATTATCTTCTTGTTTCCTCCAAACTGCGTAAATAACTGAGCAACTCCTTCGTCTGTCAACTGACTGACACCCTTTTCCAACTGCTTAGTCTTCATAGGGTCTTTGTTGACTAATTCCTTAAATATCTCGGGAGAAAAAGTAGGTATTCCTGTAAAGAAAAAGTCTTCTCCTTCAGTAAGGGTATCCCCAATTTTAAATGAGCCTGTATCAAACAATCCTACCACATCGCCCGGATAGGCATCTTCAATTACATCTTTACTGCGTGCAAGAAATGAATATGGATTACTGAATCGTATATCCTTATTAAGGCGAACATGATGAAAATATTTGTTACGCTCAAAACGACCGCTACAAACTCTCAAAAAGGCAATTCTATCTCTATGTTTAGGGTCGAGATTGGCATGTATCTTAAAGATAAAACCACTGAATTTATCTTCGCCTACTTCTAATAATCTAACAGATGTTTCTCTACTACGGGGAACGGGTGCAATGCGGATAAAAATATCTAACATTTCTTGTACACCGAAGTTATTAACCGCACTACCGAAGAAAACTGGGGCAACCTTACCGCTTAGATAGTCTTCATTAGCTAATTCTCCATATACTCCATTAAACAATTCCACATCTTCTCGAAGTTGATTTGCATCCCTATCGCCAATCTTTGCTTGCAAAATACTATCGGACAAATCAGAAATGGCAAAAGTAGTTTCCTCTTCCTCCCCTTTCGTTGATGCTGCAAATAGTCGAAGACTCTTCTTATCGAGATTATAAACACCCTTGAAGTCCTTACCACTATTGATAGGCCATGTCATAGGATGCAATGACAGCTTTAGTTCTGTCTCAATTTCATCCATCAGATAAAAAGGATTTTGCCCATCTCTATCCATCTTATTTACAAACACAATAACAGGAGTATCCCTCATTCGGCATACTTCCATCAATCTCCGAGTTTGTGCTTCCACACCATTCACGCTATCTATCACTAATATAACCGAATCTACGGCAGTTAGGGTACGATAGGTATCTTCGGCAAAGTCCTTGTGACCGGGAGTATCCAAAAGATTAATTAAGAATCCTTCATACTCAAATGTCATTACACTCGTTGCGACACTGATTCCACGCTGACGTTCAATTTCCATGAAATCACTAGTAGCGTGTTTCTTAATCTTATTACTCTTCACAGCACCTGCTGTTTGAATAGCACCTCCAAACAAAAGCAGTTT
>CANCPA010000161.1 GCA_947379895.1 Chitinophagaceae bacterium
TTCATTAAGAAACCTGAAAAGACATATTCGAGCGAAAAAAATCAGGAAGATAGCGTTGCTAAAGCTGTGGATGCCTGTAAGGATGCCGATATTGTTATCTTTTGTGGTGGAATAGATGCTAATGTAGAAGGTGAGGAAAAGAAGATTGATATGAAAGGATTTTATAAGGGTGATAGGACTGACCTTAACCTACCTGAAGTACAATTAGCTACTTTGAAAGCCTTGAAAGCTGCTGGAAAAAGAGTTATTTTGGTGGTTACAAATGGTAGTGCCCTTGCACTTAATTGGGAAAATGAAAATATTGATGGTATTATAGAGGCTTGGTATCCCGGTCAGCAAGGTGGTACTGCCCTAGCAGAAATCTTGACAGGAGGATACAATCCTACAGGAAGATTGCCACTTACTTTTTACAAATCAGAAAAGGACTTGCCTGAATTTGAGGACTATAACATGAAAGGTAGAACCTATAAATATTTCACAGGTACTCCCCTATTTCCATTTGGTTATGGATTAAGTTATTCCAACTTTACTATGAGCAATTTAAATTTGTCGCGACAAATTGCTACATCAAAAGATTCTCTTACAATAAGTATTGATGTAAAGAATACGTCTAAACTAAATGGTTCTGAAGTAGTAGAAGTATATGCGAGTGCGAAAAATATTCCTCAATTCCGTGCTGTAAAGTCGCTGATAGGCTTTGTAAAAGCACCTATCAATGCTGGTGAAACTAAGAAAGTGAGTATCCGAATCGCCGTTAATTCATTAAGACAGTTTGATGAAAACCTGAATGATTACAGGGTTTATAGTGGAGAATATCAGATTGGGGTAGGAGAATCATCTGGGAATATTTTAATGAGTACCAAATTGAAGGTAAATTAACAATGCACATTTAAAATATATCATAAAAGGAAGGTACCTTCCTTTTATGATATATAATTGCTTAGCTATTTAAATGCGGGATGAAACAGTTGTAAAGTGCTTCGTAAAAATTCATTATCCAAATGAGTATATATTTCGGTAGTCGTTATACTTTCATGTCCTAACATTTCTTGTACAGCCCTAAGATTTGCGCCACCTTCTACAAGATGAGTAGCAAAAGAGTGACGAAATGTATGTGGCGAAATAGTTTTACTAATATTTGCTTTCTGTGCCAAATCTTTGATTATGTAAAATACCATAACCCTTGAAAGTGTTGTCCCCCTATTATTTAGGAACAGATAATCATCAAACCCCTTCTTTAAGACAATTTTTTTTCGGTCATTATCTCTGTAAATTTGAATGAATTTCATCGCATCTTGTCCTATTGGAACAAGACGTTCTTTATCACCTTTACCAATCACTCTAATATAGCCTTCATTAAAAAAGAGGCAGCTTAATTGGAGGTTGATAATTTCACTAACCCGAAGTCCACAACTATACATTGTTTCTAGCATTGCCTTATTACGATGTCCCTCAGCTTTGCTAAGGTCAATCGCGTTAATCATCATTACAATCTCTTCAAAGCTAAGTGTATCAGGCAAGTGCCTTTGAGTTTTTGGTGCTTCAAGTAAAGTTGAAGGGTCTGTTTTGGAGATTTCTTCTAATAGACAATACTTATAAAATCCCCTGATGCCAGAAATAATACGAGCTTGTGACGTTGCAGTCATTCCTAATTCAGCAACCCATTTAACGAAGTTTTGTAAATCTAGTAAGACTATCTCGGATGGAGTTTTTATAACGTTGCTAATAACTAGATATTCCGTTAATTTCTCAATATCTCTCAGATAGGCTTCCACCGAATTGTCACTCAAGGACTTTTCGAGTTGCAAGTACGCTTTAAACCCTTTTTTATACGCTTCCCACATTTTGTAAACATAATAAAATAGTACTAAATTCTTATGCAGGAAAATGCCATTTTTAAATAAATAGTAACCTCCAAAATACATGGAAGTATGAAAACAATACTATTTTAACTCATTCTAATCCAAATATATCAATTAAAGTAAAAAAAGCAAAAGTCTCTTAGACTACATTACTTAAAGATTATTGTAGTAATTAGTTTATTATTTAAAATTTTTCTGCTTAAAATATTTTGTGATTTCAAATAATTGCACTCTATTTGCTGACAAATTATTTTTGTTGACCTTATATTACAATTGTCTGATTTGCTTCTTTGCGCATATTGAATTTTAATAAGATTATTTACTATACTTTTTTAATTATAAACAACACAAATTAGAATGAAGATGAAAACAATTCGTACATTTTTACAATTTTGGCTTTGTACATTACTTATTTTGAATGCACCTGTATTTGGACAAGCACCTTCAATAAGTTACAGTGGGGTATCGGGCACACTATCTTATCCACTCAATTCAGCCATATCCTCACTAACACCAACAAATTCAGGAGGGGCCGTTTCAAACTATTATCCTACTCCAAGTAATTTAATAACAGGACTTCATACCCCCACAGACGTTGTAGTCAGTTATTTTAATGATATAATAGTTGGTAATTCTGCTAGTCCAGGTGGAATAACAATTTATAGCGGTGGTTCAAGCTCAACACTAGGTTCGGCATTAGTCACAGGTCTCGGAATTAACAAGTATTACAATGGCGGAAGTCCTTCTGCTTTTTACAACTATATATTTTACATTACATCTAGCAATGGTAACATATCATGGTATGATAATGCAAGTCCCCGCACATCATCAACTACAAGTGCTTTTGGCATGACAACTCCTACAGGAATTGCTGTTGACTATGGATTTGGAAGTCCTTATTTATATGTAATTGAGAATAATACAACTGTTTATCGCCTTAATCTAGCTTCGCCTGGCACAGCTGCAGGTCAAAAAAATGCAGTTACAGGTATTTCAGGCAATCCTGTAAGAATTACAAATGCTAATGGCATAGTCTATCTTTTTACTAGTACTGGAAAATTGTATTATATAACTCCTACTACTACAAGTGCAACTTTAGTAAATACTGCTTCTGGCCTAGGTTCACCTTGGTTCACCCTTGATGCTGACAATAATGCCTATATCACTTTTGCATCTGTAGGACCTTCTGCGGTTCTTTCTAAACTTTCAACTTTGAATGTTTCAACCACTTTGAATGCTGCACTAGCTACCTCATATGGTGGAGTTGCTGTTGACTATTTTAACAACTTATATGTAGCAAATAGAACAACGAATACATTACAAAAATATCCACTTAATTATTCATATTCGATTAGCCCTGCTTTACCTACAGGTTTAACAATAGATAGCAGTACAGGAGTTATAAGTGGTACACCTACCGTATCAACTGCTGCAACAAGCTACACAATAACCGCAGGGAATCAGTATAACAATGGGTTGGGATCCTATTCAGCTACAGGTACAACTTCAATAACAATAACTACACAGCCTGCTTATACATGGTTAGGAACAACCGCTTCAACATCAACTTCAAGTAACTGGTTTGCTAATACGGCTCCTAGTAGTAGTTCAACAATCACTATTCCATCTTCTGCAACAAATCAACCGGTTTTAGCTGCTGACTTGACTGTTGCAGGTATCACATTTACTGGTTCAGGTGCAACCCTCGACTTGAATGGTCATACATTAACAATTACAGGTGCTGTTACTGGTTCGGGTACTTTTAAGGGTTCTACTTCCTCCAATTTAATTATTGCAGGTACAGTGGGCACCATCAACTTCTTTTCTGGTAGTAATAACCTAGCCAACCTAACCATCAATAGTGGATCAGTTACATTAGGAAATGCCTTAAACCTATATGGCACTTTAACGCCTACAGGTGGCACATTGACAACAGGTGGAAATCTTACTTTGAAGTCAGTTAGTTCCGGCACTGCGGTTGTTGGTGTAGTTGGCGGTACGATTAGTGGAACTGTAAATATTGAAAGATTTATTCCATCAGGCTATGTTGCTTATAGAGATTTAGGAGTTTCTGTTGCAAGTACAGGTACAATTGCAAGTACATTAGGCACCTCATTAAATAATTATACCGTATATACTTACAGTAATGGTTCAGGTTGGACATCTGTTCCTAGTTCAAGTAATCTTACAAAAAATATTGGTTACAGGGTATTTGTAAACGGATATCAGAATTCGGCTCCATCTTCAGGAACTTCAAATTCCATGAATTCGAATGTAACACTTGCTTATTCTGGCACATTGAATACGGGAAATCAAACAATCAATTGTACGGGAGGATCAAATGTATTTAGCTTTATTTCTAATCCTTATGCCTCTCAGGTAGATTTTACTTCTTTAACTAAAAGTGGGCTTTATAACGGATATTGGTATTTGAATCCTACTACTCTTTATAACGGCTATGAAAGATATAGTTATTACGGAGTTAATTTGGGAGCTAGCAATATTTACACAGGTAGTGTTTCTCAATACCTTCAACCTGGACAAGGTTTCTTTGTTTGCAGTAATGGAGGTGGTTCACCTACACTAGGATTTACTGAAAATGCAAAAAACAATGGCACATCTCAAACAGCAATATTCGGGACAAACACTCCGTTAAATAGAATTGCTACTGGCTTATTTAGTAAAGGAGAAAACTTGGATGGTGCAGTTGTAGTATTTAATCCATCTTTCACTAATGGAGTTGCATCTGAAGACGGCTTGAAAATAAATAACCATGATGAGAATTTATCATTCTCTGTAGCAGGAAATGAACTTTGTGCAAATGGTTGGAATGAGCCAACAGAAAATGATGTATTACCTATTCATTTGTATCAATTACATTCTAATACCAATTATAATTTACGTTTAGATGCTAGTCAATTTATGAGTAACACTGTTCAAGCGTATTTACAAGATAATGAATTGAACACAAAAACTCTTCTTTCAGGAGATAATAGTATTTCATTTACTACCACAAGCGATTCTGCTTCTTATAACAATCGTTATAGCATTGTTTTTATCAAAACAATTTTACCTGTAAATAGTATTAATGTTATTGCTGTTGAAAGTAAAGGTCAGGTATCCGTTAATTGGAGCGTGATAGGTGCTAAAAACGTAATTGGCTATGCCGTTGAATATTCTACAGATGGAATTTCATTTAAGACATTATCAAGCATTAGTAATTCTTTGCAATCTAATAGTTATACAGATGAAAATGCAACAATAGGTGTAAATTACTACCGTATTAAGGCAATTGACAAAGATGGCACCGTAAGCTATAGTAAGGTTGTTTCAGTTTCATTAACTAATAATAGCGACGTTTTAACTGTATATCCTAATCCTGTTACAGGAAAGAACTTTAGTTTAAAAACAAAGAGTCTTCATACAGGTATTTATGCACTTAAAGTAGTAAATAGTCTTGGTCAAACAGTATTTACTCATGCTTTGAATCATACAGATACAAATACAATTGAAAACGTGTCAATTGATAAAAAACTTCCTGCAGGAAATTATACAATTACAGTAGAAGGTAATGCAGTTTCAGTAAATACACAATTGATTATTAAATAATAATCCTTAAAAATGGTGAGTCAACAATTGTTGACTCACTTCTTTGATTAACAGAAAATAAATAATAAAATGAAAAAGATAGTGGATATAAGTTTTAAAATGATTGTTTTATTGATAATAGTTGTATTTACCTCCTTAAAGGTAAGTGCGCAAGCACCTCCCGATGGTCCGGGTACATCAGGAAGTGGAATACAAGCAAATGGGAATGCACCCGCACCTGCAGCAGTTCCATTTGATGGCGGAATGAGCTTAATTTTGTTAGCTTCAGGAATTGGATATGCATCTAAAAAAGTAAAGAAGTTATAGGTTCTAAGTTGTAGGTTGTAAGTTATAAGAGATAAGATTATGCTCTGAATATTGAGTTAATTGTATAATACTTTTAAAGTTTAAATAAATAGCCCTGATACAAATTTGTATCAGGGCTATTTATAAAATGGATTTCTTAACATGTCTTGCTGCAAACAAATCACCTAAAACCCTGAACGTACAACATACAACTTAATACGTACAACCCTACATTACTTCATTCCATTTAAGTGAATAACAAAATAGGCGAGTATAGCCAAAATCAACACAATTCCAACGGCTACTAATGCCCACTGATTTGAAGGAATCGTATGTTTCTTCTTCCTTTGCTTCCTTGAATCTAATAGCTTATTTAAATTATTATTTATTGACTGAACCGATTTATCTATCTCTGTCTTGTCATGAATCAATTGAAGTCCTTCATTTGCATCACTTTGAAAAGGGTCATCCACTTTATAATCATTTTTATCAATATCGTCAATCTCGCCAATTTGTGGCTTTTGTTCTGATAAGCTTTTCAATAATAAACCCTTTAAGTCCTCAAAATCATTTACCTCTTCTTGCACTTTGGTATACTTAGTTTCCAACTTGCGCTCATTTGATATCTTCTTTGATTTATTCCGATTATTATCTCTGTTTGAATCAGCTATTTGAGCACTCGAATCATGCGATTGAGGATACTCATCCACACTTAAATTAAGTAAATTATCATTATCGTCATTATGAATAATTTCCCCTTCTCCGTCGTTTTGAATTGATTGTGGAGAAAGGTTCTTCAATAATAATGCTTTCAAATCATCAAAGTCATTTTTTTCTTCCTTCTTTATCCTATTCTTGTTCATGTGTTTTGTTGCATAAAAGTTTCAACTAAAATTTTCAGGTTTCTCTTTCCATTCTGAATAAAGCTTTTTACCTGCATCATCGAAAAACCTGTTTTATCACAAATTTCTTGATAGCTATTCTTTTTCAGATAAAAAAGTCTGATGCAAGTTTGTTGCTCTTCGTTAAGTTTGGGGAGGCATTCTTCAAGTGCCAAAAGTGCCTTCTCGTTATGTAAAATAACAGATAAATCTGTTTCCTCTGCTTCTATCGAAATGTCGTCTGAAATCTGAAAGGATTTATACTTTTCTCTTAAAAGATATAAACAGTGATTTTTTGCCACCATATATAACCAACTTCTAAAATAGGTAACTTTATGCTTCTTTAGTTCAGTTATCGTTTTCAAAAAAATCTGCTGCACTGCATCCTTCGCTGCTGTATCATTTTTAAGATATTTCATCGAAACACCATAAAGCAATAGCGTATATCTCTGCAACAAGATGCCAAGCAGTTGATTATCTTGTTCCCTATTAAAACTGACAAGCAGTTCCTCATCAGACATTTGTTGATATTTATCTATCGCCACAGACAATTTTTGTTTATAATAAGGAGATCCATAAAATCAATTTTTCCATAATTTCAAATCAAGTATTGCACAAAATAATTGTTTTCAATTAAAAGTATACATATACTAATAACACACAACTCACTTACACATTTATTCCACCACTAACTTCTAATCTCTGTCCGTTTACCCATTTAGCATCGTCAGTACATAAAAATGCAACCACACTACCAATATCATCTGCACTACCTACTCTCCCTAGTGGCGACAAATTCCCAAGCATTGCCTTGAATTGAGGATTATTTCTGATCGCTCCATTATTAAAATCTGTTTCAATAGGACCCGGTGCAACCACGTTTGCCCTGATTCCTCTTACACCCAATTCTTTTGCAAAGTATTTTGTCAACGTTTCAATAGCACCTTTCATAGAGGCATACACCGAATAACCAGGATTAGCAAATCGAGTAGTGCCACTCGAAATATTAACGATTCCCCCACCGTCATTAATTACAGGTAAAAGTTTTTGAGTTAAGAAATAAACACCCTTATAATGAACATTCATAAAATCATCAAACAATGCTTCTGTTACCTCTGTAAAGGGGACAGTCTTTCCCATACCAGCATTATTTATTAAGAAGTCGAAATGCTCAGTATTGAATTTACTTTGAAGTACAGCTTTTACACTATCAACAAAGCCGTCAAGTGACGAAAAGTCACTGAGATTTAATTGTAAAGCAATACCTTTCCCACCAAGTACTTCTATTTCTCTTACTGTTTCCTCTGCCAATTCTTTGTTTCCGTTAAATGTAACAATCACATCAATTTGCTTTTTGGCTAAACTCAATGCCATATCTTTCCCTAATCCACGACTTCCTCCTGTAACAATTGCAATCCTTCTGCTCATTTTATTTATTTGTTGCGAAGTTAATATTATACACTATTCAATGTTAAGATTTAGGAGGGAGGGAGAATGATTAAGGCTTGAGGTTTAAAGTTTGAAAAAATGAAGTGTTATTGCTGAAATGTAAAAATATTAACCCTAAATACTTTGCCACAAAACCAAAATACTTGGTCACAAAACCCATTTGCTTAGTAGCAAAACCAAAGTACTTGGTCACAAAACTCATTTACTTTGTAGCGAAACCAAAATACTTGGTCACAAAACTCATTTACTTCGTCACAAAACCAAAGTATTTTGCCACAAACCCCATTTACTTGGATATAAAAGCAAAGTACTTGACAATAAAACCAAAATACTTGTTTACAAAAATCAAGTACTTTAACACTCTACATCGACTTTACAACTTTTAAAGTGCCTGTAATATTTAATTTGATGATAAATGCACAACAATCTTCCTTTAATTTCAACCCTTTTTGACTTTGAGATATGTTTCTAAATCCTTTATCCCTTTTAATTGCTACTAACTAATCGTAAAAACTTCTTTCTTTTATGGAATCTTTCCATTCTTGTATCTCATTATAAAACTTACTATCATGAACAAGAATCTCATTTTATCAGCCGATGTTTTAGACATCATCTTCGAAGGAAGAAACAAAGCGTATGGGGCTTACGACCTCCGCAAAACTTACAACAATCGAGTTGCAACAGCATTAGCTGCAACGATTGCCATAAGTACATTTTTACTAATGACCGTGTTTGCTAAACACGAAAACAAGGACTCATTATCCAAAATAAAATTGATTGACATTAACATTTCTGAACTAGCAAAAGAACCTGTAAAGAAAATTGTCATTCCACCGCCTGCTGTTCCAAAACCTCAAGCGGTAAAGGTTGAACTAAAAAAATTTACTCCACCTGAAATTGTGGTAGACAAATTGGTTACTGAACCTCCTCCCACAGTAAAAGAATTAGAAGGAAGTAAAATTAGTGATATAAATAAAGCAGGAGAAAAGATTGGGGACGACATAGTTGCCCCGAGTACAGAAAGCAAAGGAACAGGTCCTGTGAATGCCATAAAAAAGGAGGTTGATTGGGAAGGTGAATTTTTTACAGTTCAAATGGAAGCTGAGTTCCCAGGAGGAAAGGCAGCATGGAGCAAGTTTCTAGAAAGAAATTTAAATAGTTCTTTACCAACAGAATCCGGAGCCCCTACCGGAAAATACACTGTTAACGTTTCCTTTTTGGTAGATAAAAGTGGAACTGTAAGTGAAGTAGTTGCTTTGAATGACCCAGGATTTAATACTGCCGAAGAAGCAGTAAGGGTAATCAAAAAATGCCCCTTATGGACACCTGCCCTGCAAAATGGAAATAAAGTAACCTACAGAGTTCGCCAATCTATTACTTTTATGGTGATAGATTAAATTTATAACCTGATGACGATTGATGCGTTAAAATATGATCAGAAAAGAAATTTCAACTCCTATTTTAACTCATTAATCTTCATCAGTTATGCTACTTAATTGCAGCCTATACAATTCAGCATAATAGCCATTCTTTTCGATTAATTCCTCGTGCGTTCCTTGCTCAGCAATATGACCTTCGTCAATCACAACAATATTGTCGAACCTGAATGTAGAGAAAATACGATGAGTAATAATTATCGCTGTCTTATTTTTAAGGTATTGATAGAAGTTATTGATAATCTCACTCTCAGTTTTGGCATCGACGGCACTCAGACAATCATCAAACACAACCACTTCAGGATTCTTAATCAGGCTTCTTGCAATGGCAATTCGCTGCTTTTGCCCACCACTAAGGGTTACGCCTCTTTCTCCAATCATGGTTTCATATTGTTTGTCAAATCCAAGTATTTCTTTGTGAATGCTTGCAAATTTAGAAGCCTGTTCTATGACATCTTGTTTGGGCTTTTCTGCTAATCCAAAGGCAATATTATTAGCAACAGTATCACTAAAAAGAAAGACATCTTGCGGTACATAGCTAATTTGCTCTCTCAATTGATTGAGTGAAAACTGTTTTAAATCAATACTACCAATTGAAATGTTCCCCTGTTCAGGATTATAGAAATGTAGTAATAGTTGTGCAATAGTTGATTTACCACTACCTGTCCTACCAATTATTAATACCTTTTGTCCTTCCTTAATTGTAAGGTTAAAATCTTGAATCGCCTTAATGCCAGTATGTGCATAGGTAAAGGATACATTATTGAAAACAATATCACCCGAAATTACTTCCTGACTCTTGCCTTTCGTATCAATGATTGCAGACTCTGTTTCTAAAAACTCATTCAAGCGCTTTTGTGATGCGGATGCGCGTTGAATCATACTTGCTGTCCAACCAATTGCTGTGACAGGGAAGGTGAGCATATTTACATAAATAACAAACTCGGTTATAGTACCTGCACTAACCGTAGGATTATGCCCTGACGCATGATACCAACCACCGATAGCAATAGTTAGCAGCGTACTGATACCGATTAATAATGCCATTGTAGGGAAATATACAGCCTCTAATTTTGCTAAATTGATTGCATTCTTTTTATAGAGGTTGCTATTTTCATTGAAGAAATTCATCATCGCCCGCTCTTGAACAAAGGATTTGATGACTCTAATACCCGAATAACTCTCCTGTGCTGTAGTTGTCAAGCCTGAAAGTAATGCCTGAATACGTTCGCTTTTTTTATGAATAATCGTATTGACTGAATATACCGTAATTGTTAGAATTGGCAATGGTGCAAGAACGTACATGGTTAGTTCTGCATTTTCTTTTATCATAAAATAGACACTGAATCCAATAGTTGCAGAAAGATTAATGACATACATGATAGCAGGTCCTGTGTACATTCGAACCTTGCTAATATCTTCGGAAATACGGTTCATCAAATCCCCTGTACTATGAACCTTATAGAAGCCTGCATCTAACTGTTGATAATGTTGATAGACTTCATTCTTTTGGTCGTACTCTATATGTCGGCTCATGACAATTATCGTCTGACGCATTAAAAACATAAAGAATCCTCCTAACAATGCTAGTATTAAAAGCGTAATACCACTTAATACCACCATTTTCTCGAAAGAGATGTTCCCATCTTCCACCCATATAATTAATTGCTTTACTAATGCATCATAATTCCCGTTTCGAAGTGCATGAACAGGAACAGGCAATCCGTTTTTAATTTTAATGGCTCTTGTCACCTTATCCACTACATAACCCGATACTTGCGGACTCAATATTCTGAAATAGTTGGAACAGATAATAAAAAGGATACCAAGAAAGAGACGAGTCTTATATTTCCAGAAGTATTTATTAACCGCAGAGAGATGCTTCACATTAATTATTTTGGCAAATGTAACAGAGTTTCTATAATTTATTTGGCTGTTTAACACGATACCCTTTATTTTGCACCCGGAGAGGTGGCAGAGTGGTCGATTGCGGCAGTCTTGAAAACTGTTGACTGTTACAGGTCCGGGGGTTCGAATCCCTCCCTCTCCGCCAAATACTA
>CANCPA010000162.1 GCA_947379895.1 Chitinophagaceae bacterium
CTCTTTTTTATCAGAAGCTTAAGCTAATTGGTAATAATAGATACCAAATTGTCAATTAGCTAAAGTTTATTGACAGTAATAGACCACTTATTTAGGAGAATCTAGTATTAATAAAGAGAAATGAAAGACTAAAAGCCGATGTCTGTTAATAAAAAAGGAATCTTTTGTGCTGATTATAGCAGAAATAAATGGGAGAAAGCAAGAAACGTGAAACATAATGCATGTATAATTGGTAAAAAATACTTTTTGGTAGAAGCGTGTTTAACAAACCATTATACAATTTCATGCTCGCTTGAGGGCACAAAGTAGGTTATTGTAGGAATAAATGACAAAGAACTTTAAAATAAGTAAGTATTGTGATTTAATTGTGATTAGAGTATCTTCAACAACTTCAAATTTAAACTAATAAAGTGCAATGTTCATCTTGACACGAAGAATACTGATTAATATTCCTCTTGTGATTTGTTTATAATTTTTTAAATAAAATATTGTAAAACTGTTGTTTTATCTAAGGATTTAAGAAATATAATTCAATAAATAATTTTTTAATTGTTTACTTATTTATCCTATCTTTGTCAAGATTTTTATTCATCCAATCATTTCTCAGTTATGAAAAATTCAAGGACTGTGTCAATTAAAAAAGATTTTAAATGCAATTTTACGAGGTGTAATTTTTTTATAATATTGCCCGATACCATGATATATTGTATTCAAAAAGAAATCTTTTTGTTTTGTTTGTTTTTGTTGTTAAATATGAAAATCAAAGCCCAGAATTTTGTAAATATTCCTGATTTTAATTTCAGTAACTGGGTTTTGACAAACGTTCCACACAAAACTAATACTGACTATATCACATTTGCCGAAGCGGCCTCTTACTCTGGGAAAATGGATTTGTCTGGTCTTCAAATTTTTGATTTAACTGGTTTAGAAGCGTTTAGCAATTTAACGTATCTAGATTGTTTCGGTTTTGGTATTGATAGTTTAGATTTAACATCTTTAAAAAAACTCACTTACTTACATGCTTCAGCAAACTCACTAAACATTCATGGTTTGACTGCTCTTCAAACGCTTTTAGTTGGAGGAGGTCCTTTATCTAGTTTGGATGTTACCACAAATGTGAGCCTAAAGATTCTTGATTGTAGAAATATTTCACTATCGAGTTTGGATTTGTCTAAAAATGCCAAGTTGACTGATTTATATTGCAGTGGTGTATATGGTTTAAGTAGTCTTGATTTATCTAAGAATAAAGTTCTCTCTTTCTTTGATGTAAGTGGTGGTTTTTTAACAAGTTTAAATATTCAAAACGGCAATTACCGTAATATGACTTTTATTGCTACTAATAATCCTACTCTTTCTTGTATTACAGTTGATAATATTACTTATGCCATTAGTAATTGGGCTGGATTTGTAGATAATACGGACTATTTTAGTACTAATTGTGCCCTTTATGTAAAATTTTTTGATACTAGCTTTAAAAAATGGGTACTAAGCAATATTTCCCATCCTTCATGTAAAGGCCAAATTACATTTAATGAAGCTGCCGCCTACACAGGTAAAATCATTGTTGATTCTCTAAATATTAATGATTTAAGTGGGATTGAATACTTTTCTAGTATTGATTCATTGAGTTGTAATTATAATAATTTAAGTTTTTTGAAACTTGGACAACTTCAAAAACTAGTTTATTTAAGTTGCACTGACAATTTAAATTTACAAACTTTTGATGTTTCAAAATGTTCTTCACTAAATTATTTGGATATTTCAAGAATTATTAACAAGGATAGCTTAAACTTCTCTGCAAATACCAAACTTACTCATTTAATTTGTTCTGATATTAATGGTGTTGGTACAAATTTGAGCTCTTTAATCATTTCTGACAATATAGCACTTACATATTTAGATTGTAGTTACAATGAAAACCTACATGATTTAGATGTTTCAAATAATACAGCTTTAGCCTATTTGAATTGCAAAAATTCCCCTTTATTTAGTTTAGATGCTACAGGTGCTACTGCGCTTTCATATTTGGATTGTAGTTTTGATAGTACATTTTTAAGCTGGAGTTCATCAAAGCATGGATATCTTTCCTTTTTGGATGTTTCCAAAAATAATGCACTTAAATACCTTAATTGCTCCTCAAACGCTTTAACCAATTTGGATGTGACCCAAAATAGTAAGCTTTCTCAACTTTATTGTAGTAATAACAAACTTGCAAGTTTAAATCTGCAGAATGGAAATAATGCTAACTTGGAAGTCTTCAATGCAACTTCCAATCCTTTTTTAGCTTGTATAACTGTTGACAATGTTGCTTATTCCAACTCAAATTGGGGTAACTTTATAGACTCTCATGCTAGTTTTAGTAATGATTGTTCTTTATATGTTTATTTTCCTGACAGCCTGTTTCGTAAATGGATACTTTCAAATGTTCCACATTCATCTAATAAGTATCAAATAGCTTTTCCTGAGGCCGCTGCTTTTAGAGGTAAAATAGATGTGAATTCTTTAGGTATCAGTGATTTGACCGGAATAGAGGCATTTATAAATTTAGACTCATTAAATTGTAGTAATAATAAACTTTCATCCTTTGATTTTTCAAATAATCAAGTACTTACTTATTTAAATTGTAGCAACAATAATCAAAGATGGTATGGTCTAGATACCTTTTCATTACCTAAAAACAGATCATTAAAATATCTGAATTGTAGCAATCTTTGGTTTTTTAATATGGATTTTTCAAAGAATATTAATTTAACTCACTTGGACTGTTCAAGTAATTTTGTGGGAAATAATTTAGACTTGTCAACAAACCAATCACTTGCTTATCTTGATTGTAGTAATAATCAGTATTTAAAAAAGGTTAATATTGATAATAACTTGTCATTATCTTACTTAAATTGTAGTGGAAGTCCATTGAATAGTTTAAATATTTCTAAAAACATTAGACTCCAAACTTTAAATATAAGTTATACAGGTATTCGTCAATGTGATTTTAGTAATAACACTCTACTTTCATATATAAACTGTGCGGGCAATGAGATTAAGAAGGTCGATATAACTAAAAATATAAATTTAAGCCAATTTGTTTGTAACAATATTTACTTAGATACTTTAAATCTTAAAAATGGGAACAATGGAAAACTAAAAATTGATGTAACTAAATGCCCCAACTTATTGTGTGCAGAAGTGGATAATATAGACAGTGCAAATTCGCTTGCTTCTAAAGGAACATGGTTAAAAGATAATCAATTAAATTTCAGCATTAATTGTAGTGTAATTTGGCCTATTAATTTTTTATTAATCAAAACAAGTTCGGAGGGAAATGATTCAATAGAAATTAGGTGGACTACAGGAAATGAAGTGAATACAGCATCATTTAGTATAGAAAGTAGCAATAATGGGGCCACTTTTACAAATATAGGAGCCATAAATTCAATCGGAAATGGTGCAAATGGTTATAGTTACACAGATAAGCATCCTTACAAAGGCATTAACTATTATCGTTTGGTGTGTGTTAATAAAGATGGAAGTAAAGTTTATAGCAAAATAGTAAGTGCTGAATTTTTATCCAATTCTCAAATTTCAATTTACCCCAATCCTGTTAGAAATTCCTTAACTATCAAGGGTATTCATATCAGTATGGTGCAGGTAGTAGACAATATGGGTAAAGTTGTAAAGGTAATTAGCCTAAAAGATGCCACTAATCCATCAATTTCGGTAGAAGGTATGGCAAAAGGAATTTGTCATTTAAGAATACAAACTACAGATGAAAAGGTGAATACAGTAGGCTTTGTAAAACAGTGATGGGTTATAAACTATGAGTTATGATTGCTTATGAATGACTCATCAATTATAACTCGTAATTCAACACTTTTAGGCCATAATTGAGGAAATGTAGTGGATAACTTATAAGCCTATTAATAGAAAGCTTGCGTTTTAATTTATTGTAGACTTATAATCAATCACTCCAATTAAATACTGTTGACGATAATTGCCTATTATAATGATTTATTTTGTTTTAAATGCATTCAACATAGACGTTACCATCGAAACGATAAAGCTGAAAAGAAGGGCTGACCACCAATCTCTTACCCAAAAGCCTGAGACAATTTGAGAAGTCCATTTTACAATCAATACATTGATAAACAATAGAAAGAGTCCAAATGTAAAGACGGTAATTGGAATGGTTAATAGTACTAAAAGGGGTTTAATAAAGTTGTTGAGTAAGCCTAATACGATTGCAACCCATAATGCTGTAATTGGATTATGTACTGTGACACCACTTAAAAAAAAGGACGCTACCAACACCGATAATCCTGTTACAATTGTTTTCCCTATAAAATTTTTCATATTATTACTTTGTCAGTTATGTAAATCGTATTTATTTGTCTAATTTAAAAAGATTGATTGGTATTACTCTTGTTGCCTTAAAATATCCTTAACTTCTTGTATTAATCCAAAAGAAATTCCATTCAAATTTTGTGAAAATAACTATTGTTTTCTTTATTTCTCTAAAAAACAGATAAAATAAATGAATTGTACTTCACTTTCAGCATCAAGTAATAGTATGAAACGATACATTTGTAATACCTGTTGAAAAACAGCTAATTATAATATTATGGCAAAACACGCATTCGACAAGTTTATGAACTCAACTCCTCAGGGAGCGAAGAAGAAGGAAATGATTAAAGTACAGAAACGTACAGCAAAAAAAGAAGCCCGAGCACAAGGTGAAAAACTACGTAGGGAAAAGTGGGAAAAGCAACATGGAATTGTAACCGAACCTACTCCAGAAATTAAAAAAGGTAAGAGAACACCTGCAGTTCCTGCTGCTGAAAACAAACCTCGTTTTGGTAAGCGTCCTATCAATAGAAAACCTCTTGAAGAAGGAGAAGAACCTACAACAAGAATTGCGAAAAAGGGAGATAAGGCAGTGCCAGAAAAGAAGTTTTCGAAGAAATATGTAACAAGTAATAGTGATAAATATTTTAAAGGCGATCATACACTTGAACCTGCCGGCGCTAAGTCAAAGAGAAGCGACGAGGATGGTTCACTTGAGGACATGCCTTTAAATAAATTTATTGCTCACTCAGGTGTTTGTGGAAGAAGAGAAGCTGCCGAATTGGTAAAGCAAGGACAAATTACTGTTAACGGGGATATCGTTTATGAACCGGGGTATAAGGTTCTAAAATCGGATGAGGTACTTTGTAAAGGGAAGAAATTGTTCTTAAAAAAGAACCTTGTTTATATTTTATTAAATAAACCAAAGGACTTCATCACTACATCTTCCGACCCTGAAGGAAGAAAAACTGTCATGGATTTGGTAAAAGAAGCCACAAAGGAAAGGGTATATCCTGTAGGTCGACTTGATAGAAACACAACAGGCGTTTTGTTGTTGACAAATGATGGAGAATTAGCTCAAAAGCTAACTCATCCTGGTTATCAGATTAAGAAGGTTTATGCTGTAAAGGTTGATAAGCCTGTTACTAAACGAGATTTTGAATCTATTTTGTCGGGAATTACTTTGGAAGATGGGATTGTGAAAGCCGATAGTCTTGCCTATGCAGATTCAAAAGACAAGACTCAATTGGGAATTGAGATTCATAGTGGACGGAATAGAATTGTCCGTAGGATATTCGAACATCTTGGTTATGAAGTCAAAACATTGGATCGTGTAATGTTTGCCGACCTAACCAAAAAGAATGTGGAAAGAGGTCATTGGAGGATGTTGCAAGAAAAGGAAATTAGACTATTGAAACATATGAACCAAAGTTTCATGAAAAAGGTAGATTCTAAAGTCACAAGCAAGAAAGAAAAGGAATTAGAAGGGGAAGAATAAGAGATGATTGCTAGTTAGTAGGTTTTACCACAAGGGAAACTAAGATAAAACAAGGTACACAAGGATTTCTTTTTAAGCAATTGTTACAACACAAGAGGTTTTACCACTAGGGAAACAATGAAAAAAACAAGGAAAACAACGATTTCTAACAAAATAGATAACATTAGCGTTTTTTATGAATAAATTCTTGTGATTCTTTGTGAAAATCTTTGTGTTCATAGTGGTAAAACCTCCTAAATAGTAACAAATAATTAGTATTTAAGTATCTGTAATGTATTTTAATCAATGTGATTATTTATAATAAACCTTTTGTTCCTTGTTTTTACCTTGTTTTCCTTGTGTTAATTTGAAGAAGAATAAATAGTATGAAGCTCGATATTTTAGTAGAAAATGAATGGTTTGTAGTGATAAACAAACCTGCAGGAATGCTTTCAATACCTGATAGGATGCAAAGCGAACGATCCTTAAAAGACATCCTGATTGAAAAATATGGAGACATATTTACCGTTCACCGCCTTGATAAAGAAACAAGCGGAATCATTGTATTTGCAAAAGATGAGGAGAGTCATAAGCAATTGTCGCAACTATTTGAAGGCAGAGAGGTTAAGAAATTTTATCTAGGCTTGGTAAATGGCACACTTATTAATAATAGTGGTAGCATTGATGCCGCTATTATGGAACATCCTGCAAAGAATGGTTCGATGGTCATTAATGTAAAAGGAAAACCCTCCCTGACTGATTACGAAGTTTTGGAAGACTTTCGAATTTATTCGTGGGTACAGTTTCAGATTCATACTGGTCGAACTCATCAGATACGTTTACATACCAAACATTTAGGAAACAGTATTGCTTGCGATGTGATCTATGGCGATGGTAAGCCTGTACTTATTTCTGCATTGAAAAAAAGATATAATCTGGCAAAAAAGGAAGAGGAAGAACGTCCGATACTTTCTAGATTAGGACTGCATTCATATCGACTACAATTTGTATTTAATGAAAAAGAATATAATCTTGAAGCACCACTTCCTAAAGACTTGACCGCTCTATTGCAACAATTAAGAAAGTGGAAAGGAGGGAAATAAGAATGAAATATGAAATATGATGCACTTGCTTTTTCTGTAACTCTTTGTGCTTGATGTAAGGAATATTTTTTTGATTAAAATATTAATGTGTATTCTTTACACATTAATTAAAAATATCTATACATTTGGCAAAAGTTTTTTTGAATGAAGCGATTCTTGCCCCTTATTATTTTGATTGTATTGTCTTTACAATCAATTGCCCAAACCGATTTTAGGAGAGAAACTATTTACTTTCTACTTACTTCTCGTTTCTTTGATGGCGATAGCACTAACAATGCACCCACAGAATGGTGTAGTTATTTGCCCGGAGTAAATAATTCAAACATCACCGACCCTCACGACGTTACATGGCGTGGAGATTTTAAGGGTCTCATTCAAAAGCTAGATTACATTAAGGGTATGGGCTTTACCGCTATTTGGATTACCCCTGTGGTGGAAAATAGGAGTCCATTAGATTATCATGGTTATCACGCATGGGATTTTACCAAAGTTGACCCTCGCCTCGAAAGTCCCGGTGCTACCTTTCAAGATTTAATCAATGCCGTTCATGCTAAAGGCATGAAATTGGTACTCGATATTGTGACGAATCATAGTTGTAGATATGGCATCAAGGGGGTTGCAGAACTGAAATATAATACTGACCCTTCGAAAGTGTGGGGGAAAGACTTAAGTGGGAATCCATTGAAACCGAACCCTAATTGGGATTATGATGGATTGACTCCAAATCCTGACGATGGAAAGATTTGGAGTAGGGCAAACGTTCCGCCTATGCCTGCACCCTACAACCAAAATATTGCTGCCTATAATTGGCCTTCTACAGAATCTTTCTTAAATACATCCGACCCAAATTGGTTTCATCATAGTGGCAATGGCTTTGTTCAAGGATGGGATGACACGACAAACTGTTATCAACGGGCAATTGCGGATGATTGTCCCGATTTGAATACAGGCAGCAAAGTCCTTCAAGACTATATGTTTAATGCCTATAAGAAATTTATAGATATGGGGGTGGATGCATTCAGGTGGGATACTTGGAAACATATGAATAAGGAAGATATTTTTGCTTTGGCCGACAGGTTCAAGGCAGTAAATCCTAATCTGTTCATATTTGGAGAGGTTGCACAGAAACGTTTCGACCTACATTCTGTGCAAGAACTGAATCCGCATTGGTACACTTGGCGTGGAAACGTAAATAATTCCTCCCCTTCAAAACTTGGTGTTTTAGATTTTTATGGTGAGGCTACCTTTCACAATATCTTTGAAAATGGAGGTGCCTTTAGTGGTGTTACTGATGCCGCACGATATGACAAACTATATGGTGACCCATCCTTATTAGTCACTTGGTTGGATAATCATGATTTTGGGCCTAACAATGATTGGAACATGCGGTATAGTGGCAGTCCCGAAAACTTGGCATCCTGCATGAATTTCATGTTTACATGGCGTGGAATTCCTTGTGTTTATTACGGGACAGAAGAACAGTTTCAAAGAGGGATTTATACTGACTTGCACGATGCGAGTGGCATTCAAAAGAGTATTGATGTGACAGGAAGGGCATACTATGGCAATGAATTTGAAAAGGCAAAGACGACTAAATTATACAGTCATTTCAAGAAACTAAATGCGATTCGTAGGGCAATCCCTGCTTTGGGAAGCGGCACTTGGAATTGGGGTGGGAATTATCCGGGAAATGGAATTGGCTACACTCGCACCTTAGGGTCGCAAGTGGTGGCAGTAGGTTTGGCAAAAGATGGAGATGCCTCTTTTAATTTCACAGGACTGCCAAATGGTGTTTATCGTGATGCTGTTACAGGACGTGTTGTCAACGTATCGAATGGAAGTCTAAGTTTTACGGTGAAGTCTGTTTCTGCAGGCATCTATGTATTGAATGGTCCGGGAATGATTGGAGGCAATGGATTAGGATACTTTGAGGGTTGTGCAAATGGTTGCAAAACGCCACCCGTAGTCACTATTTTGCCTGCATCAGATAATTATTATGCTCCTATTACCGTATCGTTATCTGCAACAGGTGGAAGCGGTGCAACTACTATCCGTTATACAACTGATGGTACAAAACCTACAGGAACTTCACCGATTTATAATGGAAGTTTTGGTGTGAGTAAGGCAACTGTTGTTAAGGCAATTGCGATTGATGCAAGTGGTGATACGAGTGAAATGGAAGGACAGAATTATACATTTGTTTTACCTGCACCAAAAACTTCTATTACTCCTGCATCGGGTAACTATTTCAATCCTATTTCCGTTAGTATTACTGCAAATGGAAATGGAACAAAGCCACCTTATACCATTTATTACACAATCGATATTACTACACCCACTACTTCATCTACTGTTTATACACAACCATTTACAGTGAATACAGCAAGCACGGTGAAGGCGATTTCAGTAGATGCAAATAATCAGGTTTCTACTATTCAAACCAATAATTACACTTTTAATATTCCTGCACCTATTGTATTTGCCAATCCTACAAGTGCGAACTTTCCTGCAAGAAATGTTACTGTAAGTTTGAGCGATACATCGCCCCGTCAGCCTGTAGTTATTTATTACACACTAGATGGTACTACACCCACTACTTCATCGAATATTTATACTTCACCAATTACTATCAAAGATTCTAATACGGTTTATTTAAAATATATCGCAGTGGATAGGGAGGGAAGAATTAGTAAGGTGGATAGTCAGAAATATACTTTCAGTCCGATTCATGATATATGGGTCTATTTCAAGAAACCTGCGGCATGGGGAAAGAACATCAAGATTCATTATTGGAATGCCCTACCGAATGGGTCACTAACAGCTACTACTTGGCCGGGAGTGGCTACCACACAAGTTTGTGCGAATGGAAATTGGTATAGCTATAAATTTAATGGAGTAACTAGCTTGAATGTCATCTTCAATGACGGCGCAGGTAATCAGACTGCTAATCTCACAAATGTCAATACCACCTCATATTTTGATTTCAATACGTTGTTGACTACAGTTCCGAATATCAATAGTCCAAAAGGGAATCTTGTAGCCAAACCTGTATCAGGTACTGCCCCCCTTACGGTTAGTTTCGATGCAAGTACTTCAACAGGATGTACGGTATTGGGATACTTTTGGGACTTTGGTGATAGCACTTATTTGCAAAGTGGCTTAAATGCGCAGGCAACTAAAACCTATCCTATACCTGGCACTTATCTGATGAATCTGGTAGTTCAGGACCAAAATAATCTACGAGATACGGTACAACAAAAGATAACGGTACTAGCACAAAGTCAGGGAATGACGGTGCATTTCAAGCCTGCCGCCAATTGGACAAATAGTCCTTATGTCTATTATTGGAATGCTACACCAACTGCATCAACTGCTACTTGGCCGGGAGTTCCGATGATTAGTGAGGGTGTAGGATGGTGGAAATATTTATTGGCAGGAGATACTTGCAGTAGTCTTATTTTCAATAACCATAGTAGTCCTCAAACAGCAAATCTTTCTCGTTGTGGCGACGGGTGGTATGATGGCACTACAAATACATGGGTTGCGAATCCCTTGCCTGTCAAGATTGTTAGCTTTACTGGAAATGTGATGAATGGAAATGTTTGCTTGCAATGGAATACCGTAAATGAGGCAAGTTTAAAGGGATATTTTGTGGAAAGAAATGATGGAAGTGGATATCAGGAAATTGGATTTATTAGCGCAGAAGGAATTGGGAAGTATCAGGTTAAAGATGAGAATCTTACATCCTTAAATAAGATATCCTACCGTCTTCGAATAGTTGATAATGATGGCACATATCGTTACAGCAAGGAGTTACTATTTGACTTGAATAGAGATGGAATCACACTGTACCCGAATCCTGCAAAGGATATTATAACTATCTCGTTTGATAATGCAGTCAATAGAATTAACCATTATCAGGTAAGCTTGATGAGCATTGAGGGTAAGGTACTCCATACTTCAGAATTTACTTTGGGAAATGAAATTACACAGTTGTTAAGTCTTCCTTCGAATATCAAGAGTGGGACCTATTTAGTAACGATTACTAATAAAGAGACGAATAAAGTGTTGGTTAAAAAGATACAGGTCAATAAATAGTATTTTATAAATTTCCTTTTGAATAAAAAAAGTTGTATAGGTTATTTTTCTTTTTTCAACTTAATTTCAGATGGAAAAGAAGTCACAGATTATTATTGAGTTCATTCATTATTATTCCGTGACTCATTATTGTTGTGTTCAATTCAAAAAGTTTATTCAGTATTAATAACAACCTGATTTTTTGCTATTAACTTCTTTCAACTTGACAATCTATATATTTACCCACTAAAAAAATAGCAATGAGTAATTCACCAATTAAAACAGCTTTATGTTCATTCGGCATGTCGGGAAAAGTATTTCATGCTCCTTTTCTTGAACTACTCGATGGATTTGTATTGCAAG
>CANCPA010000163.1 GCA_947379895.1 Chitinophagaceae bacterium
TTAGAGTTTCTCAAGTTTTTTGAAATGACAGTATTTACAACAAATAAAGGTTTCTCGAATGTCATCCCGAAGGGATCTCTTACACAATAAACAGTTGTTTAATTTTGATCAGATCCCTACGGGATGACAGCTAGAGTAAAACAAAATAGCTGACTTCTTCCTCTTTTAAATGCATTTACCCATGTTTCAAAAAAATTGTCATTAGGAGCCTGTCGAAATCGGATTGAAATGTAAGTTGATTACACTTCGACAGGCTCTGTGTGACAGTCTTGGTGATTTTCGAAGCGAACGGTAATGAAATCCTGTGTTTATGGTAATTCTCGCCACTATGAATTTCCTTAACTTAATGACATTGGATTCCTATGTGACCTTCTTTTTACTAAAAAATATAAAAATCTATGTCCTTTCTATGTGAGACTATATGCCAATGTCATTAAGTTAAGCGAAACTTCGAAAATTAGCGTGTCAGATTGAGCCTGTCGAAATCGGATTGAAATGTAAGTTGATTGCACTTCGACAGGCTCTGTGTGACAGTCTTGGTGATTTTCGAAGCGAAGGGTAATGAAAACCTGTGTTTATGGTAATTCTCGCCACTATGAATTTCCTTAACTTAATGACATTGGATTCCTCTGTGACCTTCTTTTTACTAAAAAATATAAAAATCTATGTCCTTTCTATGTGGCTATGAGCCTATGTGTTTAGCTTTTTCTTTTTTCTAAAAGTTATTTAACCAAAAACATGAATCCCTTCATTTCTCACTATGTGGTAGCCCTCTTTCTTTTCTAAAATTTATATAAATAGTAAACATGAGCCGCCTAATTTCACACTATTTGTTTTGCCTTTTTATCCCTGTGTTCTTTGTATTTCATTCATTAAAATGAAACCCCTAAACATACACCCCAAAAAAACGAGTTGACACCTGATAAAGAACTTGGGTTTTCATTTCCGAACCGAAATCCCATCGGAATTGCCGCATAGTAGGAACAAGTTTCTGTTTTATAAAATGTTTTAGAAATCGCTTGTGAAAAGCCATATCGACCAGACGAATAGAATGCGAATCGTTCAGCAATTGAATATCCATGCTTAAGCGGAAATACTAAACCCGGATGAAATTGTAATTCACTTACTGCACTTTGACTTTTTCCTCCTACACTTGAATTGACTGAAGATATATAGGGAATTAACTCAAAAGAAAATCCAACTTTTGAGCTTTTATAAACATTAATTCCTATTGGAAAGCCAACCTTATAACAGTTTCCGCTAAAAATATAGGAAGGATTGAATTGACTTGAATAAGTTCCTACAGATTGAAATACGCTAAAATAAGTCACAATCTTAGGAGAGGTTGCAGTTTGTGCATTAAGTACTGAGGTAAATGCCCAAATTATAGACAGAATTAAATACTTTCTCTTCATTTTATCATTCAATTAGTGAATCGAGCAAAACTAGCTTGATGAAAGTTGCTAAAAGAAGACTCTAGTCAATGATTGAATAGTATTTAATCATGTTTTTCTGATTAAAATACCTGTATAATAGAGAAAAAACGTTTTATAGAGTTAAATAGTGGTTGTAAAATGAATATTAACAGGCTAAAGAATTTTTTCAGAGACTAAACTTAAATGCCTACAATGAATTTATTCTATTATTTTTTTAAAAATTGAATGGCTCTGAAATAATATGAATAAATTTGAATGTCTTCCCACAAGAACAATTTTTATTTATCATTTTACAATACAACCCTACCATCTTTCATGTGAATTGTTCGATTACTCATTGCTGCCAATTCTTCGTTATGCGTAACAATCAAAAAAGTCTGTTGCATCGAATCTCTTAATTCCACAAAAAGATGATGCAATGCTTCTGCATTCGCACTATCCAAATTTCCAGTAGGCTCATCTGCAAATACAATTCCCGGTTTATTGATTAAGGCTCTTGCTACAGACACTCTTTGTTGTTCACCCCCACTTAAATGTTGAGGTTTATTTTCTTTTCTATCTTTTAGCCCCAATAAATCCAACAGATAAGCTGCCTCTTCTTTCACTTGCTTTTTGTTTCTGCCTGCAATCCATCCAGGAATACTTACATTTTCCAAAGCACTAAATTCAGGCATTAAATGATGGAATTGAAATACAAAACCAATGGAATGATTCCTAAAAGCAGCTAGTTTCTTGCCTTTTAAAAGATGAACCTGTTCATTATTAATTCGGATACTGCCAGAATCAGGGTTATCCAAGGTACCTAATATATGTAATAAGGTACTTTTTCCAGCACCCGAACTTCCTATTATAGATACAATCTCTCCTTTTTCAATTTTTATGTCAACTCCTTTTAACACCGCTAAGTCTCCATAACTTTTGGTAATTCCCTTTGCTTCTAACATGATTAATTATCAATAAATATGATGTAAAACGCTGTAAACATACAAAAGCATGGGCGAATAGTATCTGATTTATATTTTTAAGTGGATGTATATAATGGTAGTACTGTGATAGATATAGCCTATTTATTGTAAAACATTTCAAAATCTTTTCGATTATCAAAAATTACATTTTGAAAATTCATTTATACAATTACATTTGCGAAAATATTGAATTATGTTTTGGACTTTAGAATTAGCCAGTTATTTAGAAGAGTCGCCTTGGCCAGCTACTAAAGATGAATTAATTGATTACTCCATCCGTAGCGGTGCACCATTAGAAGTGGTTGAAAACCTTCAGGAATTAGATGACGAAGGAGAGATTTATGAGAGTATCGAAGACATTTGGCCTGATTACCCAAGTCAGGAGGACTTTATGTTTAATGAAGATGAATATTAAGAAGTAGTTTCAATCATTCTGATTCCTTCTTTGATAAAAGAGAGACATGCCAATAATGGTTGTCTCTCTTTTGCGTTTGTGGATACTTTTAATTTTTACCACAATTACCACAATAATTAACACAAGGAATTGTTTTGTTTAATAATGTCAATTCATTAATTTGATTAATAAAATAAGCTTTGTAGTCTTTGTATCTTTCTAGTTTCCTCTGTGATAGGACCTCATGAGTAGTAATCTCTTCATATTTAAATAAAAAAAATGGACCAAACGATTGTTACCAACCTTATTGAAGGTATTTTAATTGTCACGATTTCAAGGCCTGATAAGCTAAATGCACTTAATAATAGAGTATTTGATGAACTTAATCAAATACTTGATGATGCGGAATTTAACCATGAAATAAAATCTGTCATCATCATTGGTAGTGGTATGAAGGCTTTTGTTGCAGGTGCCGATATATCCGAATTTATCGGATTGTCTGCAGCAGAAGGAAAAGCTTTAGCGAAGAAAGGACAGGATACTTTCTTTAGAATTGAGAACAGTCGCAAGCCTTTTATTGCCTGTGTAAATGGATTTGCCTTAGGCGGAGGTTGTGAGTTAGCAATGAGTTGTCATATTAGAATTGCAAGCGAAAATGCTAAGTTTGGTCAGCCGGAAATTAATTTAGGTCTCATTCCCGGTTATGGAGGCACACAACGACTAACTAATTTAATTGGTAAAGGGCGAGCAATGGAAATGATTATGACTGGAAACATGATTGATGCAGTTACTGCATTACAATTTGGTTTAGTAAATAATGTTGTTTCGCAAGAGGAATTATTGCCTACTGCGATTAATCTCTTACAAACAATTAATTCGAAATCATCAAATGCTATCGCTGCTTGTATTCAGGCTATCAACGCAGCTACCACCGAAGATGGATTTACTATAGAAGGAGAATCCTTTGGGAACTGTTTTGGTACTGAAGACATGAAAGAGGGGGTTAATGCTTTTTTGGAAAAGAGAAAAGCATTTTTCTTGGGTAAATGAAAAATTCTATAACAAAATAGCGGGTATCGAAAGTTGATTAGTTAAGCTTTGATTTCAATCCTAAATTTTCACATTATTAGCTCTTTTTTTGATTACGAGATATGAAAAATTAGGCCTTAAAATCCTAAACATTTAAAATCCTAAAACCCTTTCCTTTAAGTTTGTGTTATTACTACAATTAAGCAATAGATAAAGAAATAAAAAACATGTTGAAGTTCCCGATTTATTTAGATAACAATGCAACCACTCCAATGGATCCGAGAGTGTTAGAAGCAATGATTCCGTATTTTACAGAACATTTTGGTAATGCAGCAAGCCGTAACCATCCTTTTGGTTGGGCAGCTGAAGAAGCAGTAGATTATGCAAGAGAACAAGTGGCAAAGTTGATTAATGCAGACCCTAAAGAAATTATATTTACTAGTGGTGCTACAGAAGGTGATAACCTTGCAATCAAGGGTGTTTATGAAATGTATGCATCTAAGGGGAATCATATTATTACGGCTACCACAGAACATAAGGCAGTATTAGATACCTGCAAACACATTGAGAAGTTGGGTGGCGAGGTTACTTATTTGGAAGTAAAGGCTGACGGACTCATTGATTTAGCTGAATTGGAAGCGGCAATACGTCCTACAACTATTCTAGTAGCTATCATGTATGCAAATAATGAAATTGGGGTAGTTCAACCAATCAAAGAAATAAGTGCGATTGCAAAGAAACATGGCGTGTTGTTATTTACAGATGGAGTTCAGGCAGTAGGAAAGATTCCTGTTGACGTTCTTGCAGATGGTATTGACATTATGGCATTTTCTGCACATAAAATGTATGGTCCTAAGGGAGTTGGTGCATTATATGTAAGGAGAAAAAATCCTCGTGTGAAAGTTACTGCTCAAATGGACGGCGGTGGTCACGAAAGAGGTATGCGTAGTGGAACATTGAATGTTCCTGGAATTGTGGGATTTGGAAAAGCATGCGAATTAGCTCGTCTCGAATTAGCTGATGATGCAGTTAGATTAAGCAAGTTGAGAGATAAACTCGAAAATGCATTACTTCAAATAGAAGAAGCTTATGTGAATGGCAATCAGGAACACCGTTTGCCACATGTTGCAAACATTTCATTTAAGCATGTAGAAGGAGAAGGTTTGTTGATGGGTTTTAATAAGACTATTGCTCTGAGTTCAGGTTCTGCTTGTACTTCTGCATCTTTGGAACCTAGTTATGTATTGAAAGCATTAGGTTTGGGCGATGACTTGGCACATAGTTCTCTACGTTTTGGTCTAGGACGTTTCACAACAGAGGAACAAGTAGATTATACAATTGAGCAAATTACAAATACTGTCAACAAACTAAGAGATATGAGTCCTCTTTGGGAAATGTATAAGGAAGGAATTGACTTGAATAGTATTGAGTGGGCGCACCACTAGGTTATACGTTGTAAGTATTAAGTTTTAGGTAATAGGTTTAAGGTATAGGGCTTCGGGTAAAGGACAAAAGGTAAAAGGTTTTTAGTTGGAGGAATAAAAATAGTATCAATCGTATCATTTTAATCATAAATTAAATAATCATGGCATATTCAGAAAAAGTAATAGATCATTATAGTAACCCTAAAAATGTAGGAACATTAGATAAGGGAAGTAAAAGCGTAGGAACAGGTTTAGTAGGTGCACCCGAATGTGGAGATGTGATGCGTCTTCAAATTCAGGTAGATGATGCAACAGGAGTTATTACCGACGCAAAATTTAAGACCTTTGGTTGTGGATCTGCTATTGCCTCTTCTTCTTTGGCAACAGAGTGGTTGAAAGGTAAGACAGTAGATCAAGCAATGGCAATTGATAACATGGATTTGGTTGAAGAATTAAATCTTCCACCTGTAAAGATTCACTGTTCTGTATTAGCAGAAGATGCTATTAAGGCAGCAATCAATGACTATCGTGTTAAGAATGGTTTGGAAGAATTAGTTTTTGAAGAAAAAGGAGTTCATTAATTTTGTTTTGAATTTTGAATTTTATATTTTGAATTTTTCAAAAGTATGAGCATGATTTTGTTAGTAATTTTTTTAAACTCATAATTTAAAATTCAAAATTCAAAATTTAAAATAGATTTATTATGGTAGCAACAGATAATGCAATTTATGTTAGCGATAAGGCTAAATCAAAGGTTGTAAAACTGATGGAAGATGCAGGTATAGCAGAAGACTCAAGCTATTTTTTAAGAGTAGGAGTTGTAGGAGGTGGTTGTAGCGGATTAAGTTATAAGCTTGACTTTGATAACGAACAAAAACCAATGGATCAGGTTTTTGAAGACAAAGGAGTTAAGATAGTAACCGACTTGAAAAGCTTTTTATATTTAGTTAATACAGAACTTGATTTTAGTGATGGATTGAATGGTAAAGGCTTTCATTTCAATAACCCTAATGCAAGCAGAAGCTGCGGATGTGGAGATAGTTTTGCAGTTTAAAGAATATGACTAAATCTGTGATGTTTACAATTTAATTTTACTAACCAATTCCTTTGTAAACTCTTCTGATCCTTTTTTATTTAAATGGAAAATATCTGCAAACTTTTCTAAATGATTATTGTAATTTGGATTACTACTAAAGTCTAGAAAGGTTGCTGTAGGATATAATTTTGTTATTTCAATTAACTTATCTTTTCTTATACTTGAATTTTCGGGCGCAATCGTCGGAGAGATTACTACGTAAGTAGGAATTTTTGCATCTGCACATTTTTGTAAAAATTGCTTGTAAAAGCGCATTGCTAATGTATCTATTTTAGCGGTTTTTACTGATACGTCCATTTTTTCCTTTGCAATTATTTTTTTGGTAAAAGCTATTCCCGCCTCATCCATATTTTTATCTAAAGGATCATACCCATTTTCTGCCAAAGAAAGTTTGTTCTCGAATAGTTTATTATTTGTAGCAATAAAAAGAGATGAATTAAAAGGGTAAATGGCACTAAAAAGTTTATAACGTTCAAAAGGACTCGACGTTTCTAAATATTTAATAAGTTCAGGGTGCTTATGACAGTAAGGTAAAAGAATGGATAGCTTTTCATATTTGCTATTACCTTCAAAAAATTCCCACGAATTGATATCTATTATTACCATTTTAGGTTTCTGCCTATTAAATATAACGTCTTCTAAAGCCGCATAATAAGGAATCATTTGGCCATCTCTTCCTACATTATAACATGACTTTCCAAATGCATTTGATAAAATAGTAGGCGAATAATGACGCACTGCCCTAGAACTGCCAAAAATTATAATATCTTGATTTGCACTATCAACAGCATAGGTTGTTTGAGCATATTGACCTTTATGTTGATTAAAATACAAATGACTTAATAATAAACCTAATAGTTGATCGATGACGATAACTACAATTAAGAAGAGAAATAAGCGCTTTAAAAAAATTGTCATTAGGGGGAGATTAATTAGAATTGAAAATAAATAAATTGTCCTCCATTGAATACGCCAAAAATCAAAATGGCTACAATCATTGAAACGATTGAACCCCACCTGATAAATATGTTTGGATGTTGGAATAAATTGAATTTTGTAGGTAAATACTCTTTTTTATATTCTATGATAAAGAGTAATACGATTGCCAAAATACAATGTCCAAAATTGCTCACACTGTCACCTAAGAATGGATGTAATCCAATTGTTTTAAGATTATGTATTATGGTCATCGCATTTTCCATTGATGTTGCACGGAAAAATATCCAAGCGAAAGTGACTAATAATACGATAAACAGTTGTCTTACTACATCTGTAATCCGTTTGTTAATATGTAGTTTAAGGTGAATATCTTTTGTAAAAGGAGTTATTATCATTCCAACAATTGAAAAGAAAGCATGTAATGCACCCCAAACTATAAAAGTATAATTGGCGCCATGCCATACACCACTTACAAGAAAAACTATTAAAAAGTTTCGATAAACCAATAGTTTAGGTACTCTATTGCCCCCTAAAGGGAAATATAAATAATCACGAAACCAAGTGGAAAGTGATATATGCCAACGACTCCAAAATTCATTTATTGATTTTGCAAAATAAGGTCGTCTAAAATTTGTCATCAGGTCGAAGCCCATTGTTTTGGCACTTCCAATTGCAATGTCTGAGTAACCGGAAAAATCACAATAAATTTGAGCAGAGAAGAATAAGCAGGCAATAGCAATAGAACTTCCATTATGTACTTCCGCATGGTCAAAAATAGTGTTCACGTAAATGGAAAGCCGATCAGCAACAACCAATTTCTTAAAGAAACCCCATAGCATTTGTTTTAATCCCTCCACCATATTTGCATAATCGAACTCATGGTTTTCGTGCATTTGGTGTAAAATATTTTGAGGACGTTCGATAGGTCCTGCCACTAATTGAGGATAAAACATTACGTACAAACTATATATACCAAAATGTTTTTCTGCCTTTTGATTTCCACGATATACTTCAATCGTGTAACTCATTGCTTGGAAAGTATGGAATGAAAGACCAATTGGCAACAAAATAGTTAGAAAAGGCAAGGGATTCCTTGCATTAAAGTTATTTAACAGTAGGGAAATATTCGTGTTTAAGAAATTATAATATTTAAAGAAAACCAAAACGCCAATATTGGCCACGAGGCTACAAAGCAATAATTGCTTTCGCTTATTAGCTTCGACCGTATTTTCAATTAATATCCCAGCAAAATAATCAATGATAATAGTAAAGCCTAGTATCAGAATATAAACAGGTACAAATGCCATATAAAAATAGCAACTTGCAGCTAGTAAAAGTCCCCAACGAAATTTGTGAGGAAGGATAAAATATAATGCAGTAACAATTATGTAGAAGATGACAAAGACTACAGAATTAAAAATCATATTTTCCTTTAATTTAAATATTTAATCCTCCACAAGCACTGATAACTTGACCAGTTATATAGCTACTTAAATCACTTGCTAAGAATAAGGTGGTATTGGCAATTTCTTCGCTTTTTCCGAAACGGCCTAAGGGTATTTTTTTCAAGAAGTCGGTAGCACCGTCACCTCCTTGCAAATAATGAGTCATATCAGTCTCTACAAAACCAGGAGCAATTGCATTGCAACGAATATTTCTGCTTCCTAACTCTGCAGCGATCGATTTTGTAAACCCAATAATTCCGGCTTTACTTGCTGCATAACTACTTTGTCCTGCATTGCCTCTAATACCAATGATGGAACTCATATTAATAATAGTACCTGATTTTGCTTTCATCATAGGTTTAATCACCTGCTTAGTAATATTAAAAACACTCTTTAGGTTAACGTCAATGACTTCGTCCCACTGTTGTTCTGTCATTCTTAGTAGTAAATTATCTTTACTAATGCCTGCATTATTTACACAAATATCTATCGATCCAAATTCTTTTAAAACATCTGCTATAAAAGCTTCTGCTTGTCCAAAATCTGCGGCATTACTTTTATAAGCCTTCGCTTTTACTCCAAAACTTTGAAGTGTATTCTCTAGGGCAGCAGCTTTTTCTGCACTACTATCACTAACATAAGTGAATGCAACAGAAGCTCCATGAGAGGCCAATTTTAACGCAATTGCCTCTCCAATTCCGCGAGCAGCACCTGTTACAATGGCCACTTTATTTTCTAATAATTTCATACTTTAACTAATTATAAAGTGTCAAATATAAGGTACGAAAGCATTACATCACAAAAGGTAAAAATGTTCTTTAAATTCAACAAATAAACAAGCATATACTTGGGATGAATTATTATAGTTTGAGAGTAACTAAACTGTCTAATTTTCTTATTACTGACTAAAAAAAATTGTATAAAATTTAATATCTACCACTTCTTGCAACTAATTGTTTTTGCACTTATGTTGTATTAAAGCAAACAAGAAAATCTATTCAACTGCTGTTACAATAAATCCTTGTTTTTTCAAAAGACTTATTTCGCCTGATTCTCCTCCTAAATGTGCTGCACCTACGGCAAAGAAACTAGATTTTTGTTTGATTTCCTTACTGATAATCTGCAACCAATTTTTGTTTCTATTGTCAAGCATAACAGCTTCGTAATTGCTAAAGTCGGGGTCTTTAACTGTCATTTCGTGAAGTTCGTTAATGTCTTTGCTTTTATAAATTGTTAATAAATCATTGAAACCTTTCTTGGTGCTATCTAAATGATATAAAAATTCTTTTAGCATTAATGCTTGCTTTTTGGTAGGAATAGTATCTAAAACCCTCATCTGAAAATCAATCGTCTCTAAACCTTTTAGAGGTATGTTTTTTTCTTTTGCAAGATTCTGAAAAGCTGTTTCCCATGCTTCTGGTGAACAACCTAATATAGAAGGAAACACGGCACTCATCAACATGATTGGCTTCACTTTTCCCATTAATCCAAAAGGCATTGAAGAATTATTTTCAAAAATAGTTTTCATACTATCATAATCACTCTTAGAAACAAGTTGTTCGAGGCTTTCATTATCTTTCATCAGAGAGTGTTGCATGGTTTTTACCATTAGTAGCGGGTCGTTCATATCCACTTCAAGAAACAATTGTTTAGTAGAATTAAAGCATTGTTTGATTGTACTATCAATTTTTATTTGGTCGGCACACATCAAGTGAATCGTGCCGTATAAATAGGAAGGATGCTTTAGACCATTTCCTGATATTTTCCATAGTAAAGCCTTTTCTTTTGGTGCTTGTGCTATAATTGTTGTTAGTGAAAATAAAATGATGGTAAGCGAAATAGAAAGTTTCATGTATGCAATATTCGTTAATTAATCGCATAAAAAAAGCTTCCCTTTTAGGAAGCTTTTTTTATATTTAATCAATCAAATTACAATAATGATTGAATTTTTTTGTCAAGAACGCTTTTAGGTACTGCTCCGATTTGTTTATCTACAACAACGCCATTTTTAATAAAAAGAATAGCAGGAATAGATGTAATGCCAAAATTGACACTAACATTAGGATTGACATCCACATTTACTTTTCCAATTTTCACTCTTCCTTCATATTCCTTACTTAGCTCTTCAATAACAGGTCCGATAGCACGGCAAGGTCCACACCATTCAGCCCAAAAGTCAATCACATTCAATGTTTTGCTTTCCAGTACTTCAGACTGAAAATTAGCATCTGTAAATTCTAAAGCCATTTTCTTAATTTTTAATTATTATCGAGATGATTCTCCATTTTATATATTGGTGTCAAATATACGCCCAAAGATTTCTGAATGCTTAATTGACTTTTCAACAAATGGTTATTATGACGAGAATGCAGTAAAAACCTGACATTTGGGCGGAAATGTTTTTAATCCAAAACAACTGATACTTCTATGTAGGGTTTATCACAGAGCAACATAGAATTAAAATGAACAGAAAGATTTCTAATCAGATAATTGGAAGCAAATTACACATTTCTAATATCGTTCAAATGCAAAAAGACTTATTATAAAAGCAAAATTGTTACTGCAAATTCCTTTTTTAAACAATATTTCAAATA
>CANCPA010000164.1 GCA_947379895.1 Chitinophagaceae bacterium
TTTACTTTCTTTTAACTCTTGCTTACTTTCATTTAACTCCTTCAATAATTTCTTTTCTTTTTCTTCTATCATTGCATTAATGGTTCTCAATGCCTCTTGTTCATTCTCAATTTTCTTTTTCTCTTTGGGGTCTGTTCCTGAATAATGTAGAATATCAGTCATCATCTGCACTTCTTCAATATCCGTTGAATGATTATATTCCTTAATAATCTTTTTATCATCTACAAAGCTTGTTTGTTCAAAAACACTTAATAGCTTATCTAACCTTGTAGAATATCTATGAGTAATCCTCTGAACTTGAACAACATAGCTATCGTGGGTCAATTTTTCGACAAAGTCACTCTTGATATCAATTGTTTTTTTATTGATTAGGTCAATATATTTCCGTTCCACCTTTATACAAGGAGAAAGAATTTCAGGCAATTCGAAACCTAGTATATAGATTGTTGTAATAGGCAACACTACATTCTCATTATTAACAGTATCTTCTTTTTTGTAGTGTTCGGCAAGATAATTTCTGAACCGCATTAAATCTACCTCATTGTTCGACTTTTGAATCTCAATCAATACTTTTTTAAGTTCTCCATTATCAGTTTTAATGGTAGCAATAAAATCAAGGCGATAAACCCAAATTGAAAAGCGTTCTTTAATCCTGTTTTCATACTTTTCTACATCTTTTGGATTTGACAAGTCAAACTCGCCTTCATAGGTGTATTCTTGTGGCTTTATTTCTATTGATTCGATTGTTTGTTCTAACAATGTCCCAATGAAAAACTTTGCCACCTTTTCATTTTCCATCATTCTTTTGAAAACCACATCGTATATTGGATTGGCAATAATCATTTTATCTCACTTTTAAATCTCGCAAATGTACCCTTTTCAAGATGCCCCAAACTAAATACATGAAAGACGGGTGCATTAAAGTTTTTTGCTTAAAGAGTTTCGTGGAGACACGAACCTCGGCAGTCTGCCTCGCGGAGTGTCCACATGCAAAGCGAAAAACATTTATGCACCCAATTAAATTTGGTTGGTTATCTACGATATTTGCACACAAATATTGAAAAGTCTATCAATCAACTGTCAAACATATTAGCTACCTCGATAGAATACCTTAAAGGTGTTGGGCCACATCGTGCCGATTTATTGAAGAAAGAACTCGATATCTATACCTATCAAGACCTGCTTGAACATTTTCCCCATCGACATATCGACAAAACAAAAATTAATCGGATCGAGGATATTCATGGCGATACCGAATTTATTCAAGTCGTCGGTCGATTAATCACACTAGAGACTATCGGTGAGAATAGGGGAAAAAGATTGGTAGGTCAATTGAAAGATAGTAGTGGTATCTTGGAATTGGCATGGTTTCAAGGTATTAATTGGGTGGAAAAGAACCTGACAGTTGGCAGTATTTATTTAGTATATGGCCGAACAGGGATGTTTAATAATAGACCACAAATTGTTCATCCCGAAATGGAGTTGTATGTGGCTGCACAGGCAGGAGCGAAGAATGTACTGGAACCCGTATATCCAAGTACTGAAAAACTAAAAGCCCGTGGTTTGAATGGTCGGCAGATTGCAGGATTAACCAAACAACTTTTCACTTTAATTCAGCCAAAGGATATTGAAGAAAATATTCCTTCAAAACAATTGCAACAGCTTCGCCTGATGCCGAGATATGAGTCATTTAATAAGATTCATTTTCCACCATCTCCCGAAGAATTTGAAAGGGCTCTTAATAGATTAAAATTCGAAGAGTTCTTTATAGCACAGGTAAGGCTGAATCTGATTCGCTTGCAGCGACATCGGACAAGTAGGGGTCTTTTGTTTGAGAAGGTGGGTGACTATTTCAATGACTTTTACAATAATCACCTACCATTTCAATTGACGAATGCACAGAAGAGGGTATTGAAGGAAATACGAACTGATACTGCTAGAGGGCATCAAATGAATCGTTTATTGCAGGGTGATGTTGGTAGTGGAAAAACTGTGGTGGCGTTATTGAGTATGTTATTGGCTGCCGATAATGGTTTTCAGAGTTGTATGATGGCACCTACTGAAATTTTGGCACAACAACATTATTCTGGATTGAGTGAATTGTTGAAGGGCCTACCCTTAAAAATTGAGTTATTGACAGGTACCACAAAAGTAAAAAGGCGTCGAGAAATCCATGCTGCCTTACTTGATGGTTCACTTCATTTTTTGGTGGGTACTCATGCATTGATTGAAGATACGGTACAATTCAAAAATCTAGGTTTTGTCGTAGTTGACGAACAGCATCGCTTTGGTGTAGCACAACGGGCAAAACTTTGGGAAAAGGCAGTTGTTCCTCCTCATATATTGGTAATGACAGCCACACCAATTCCTCGAACACTTGCAATGACGGCTTATGGCGACCTCGACTGTAGCATTATGGACGAGTTGCCTCCCGGAAGACAGCCAATTTTGACTGTTCACCGAAACGAAATGGCAAGAGCGAGTGTAATGGAGTTTATTCGCGGAGAAATTGAAAAAGGCAGGCAGGCTTATATCGTTTATCCCTTAATTGACGAGAGTGATAAGATGAGTTACGAGGATTTAATGCAAGGCTATGAACAGGTTAAAAGCTTCTTTCCTGAACCTAAATACCTCATTAGTATGGTACATGGAAGACAACCCGCCGAAATGAAACAAACCAATATGGATCGGTTTGTGAAAGGAGAAACCAACATTATGGTGAGTACAACTGTAATAGAGGTGGGCGTAAATGTGCCGAATGCAAGTGTAATGGTCATTGAGAGTACTGAGAAATTTGGATTGTCGCAATTACATCAATTAAGAGGCAGAGTGGGAAGAGGTAGTGAGAAAAGTTTTTGTGTGCTTTTATCAGGTAGTAAATTGAGTAGAGAAGGAAGGGAACGCATTAATATTATGTGTGCCACTAACGATGGTTTTAAGATTGCAGAAAAGGATTTAGAACTACGTGGACCAGGTGATATTGAAGGCACAAGGCAGAGTGGGGCACTTAATTTTAAGCTTGTTTCGATAGTTAATGATAAAGAATTGTTAGAAAAAGCAAAAACTATAGCAGAACAGCTTTTAGAAGAAGACGAAACATTGAGTATGGCTGAAAATTTGCCATTGAGAAGTTTCTTACAAAAACAAAAGGGAAAGACTGGATGGAGTAAGATATCTTAATCAACGAGGAGTAGAGATACCACAAGGTACTCAAAGGAAAAACAAGGTACACAATGGTTTATTTTTTTAATCTACATCCTAAATGACTTTGTTATCCTTGGTTTTCTTAGTGTTAAAAGCTGCTGAAGATTGAGAATAATTTCTTTACTTTATTAATATTATGACATTTAACAATAAACAAATTTGAAACTACCGTTATTATTATTTCTTTACTTGTTACTCTTCTCTAGCTTGAAGGCACAACAAAACTTAGAGTTTGTTGAGAATAAAGGACAATGGAATAAAAACATACAATTTAGAGGTGAGATGAATACCGGGGCATTCGTTTTGAAGCCTGATGGGGGCTATCGTATATTACAATACGATACTACTGTCCTGTTAGCACTGTACGAAAAAATTCATCCTCACTCAACAAAGTCGATTACAACTTTAAATTTTGTGAACACCACAAAAACGCTTTCAACTTCAGAACCCAATAATATTCCACCTTCTGATTTAGACTTTACTATTTCAGGTCATGTATATGAAGTGAAATTTTTGAATGGTAATCCAAACCCAACTGCCATTCCTGAGAAGCCTTTGGAAACTTACAATAATTATATTCTGGGAAAAGATTCTACTAAGTGGACAAGTAATTGCAAAGTATTTACGGCAGTTACTTACAAGAATATCTACCCAAATATTGATGTACATTATTATACCGACAAAGGAAATCTTAAGTATGATTTCATCATTAAACCCGGAGGTGATGCAAGCAATATTGTTCTATATATTGATGGCGCCTCAGATGTTGGCATAAAAAAAGGTCAACTATTAATTAAAACGAGTGTTGGAGAAGTTCGTGAAAGTATTCCTTCCTGCTATCAATTTTCGTCACTTCTAGATGCCACAAATGGAAGGAAAGAAGTTCAATGTAACTATAAGTTGAGCGGAAACATTGTTCGATTCAATATTCAAGATGTCATCAGTAAAGATGCAACGCTCATCATTGACCCACAATTTATCTTTTGTTCATTTACAGGAAGCAAGATTGATAATTGGGGATATTCGGCTACCTACGACAATCAAGGAAGTTTTTATGCGGGTGGTATCGTATTTGGTTCAGGATTTCCTGTGTCAAATGGAGCCTATCAAACAACTTTTGCAGGAGGAAACAATGGTACAGGAGAAGGTTCTCCACGTGGTTTTGATATTGGTATCATGAAGTTTAATTCTGCCGGAACGCGTGTTATCTATGCAACATATATTGGCGGAACGGGTAATGAATACCCACATAGTTTGGTAGTTGATGACAAACATAATCTAATTATTTCTGGAAAAACAACCTCTTCCGATTATCCTTCTAAGCAATCACATTACGGTTCAGGAAGCCCTTCGAACGGCAATTTTGATATTATCTTGACTAAATTAAATGCAACAGGAACCGCATTGATTGGTTCTAGAGTCATTGGAGGAACAGGAAATGACGGAGTAAATATTGGTAATAAATACTCTTCGCCTTTAGGTCCTCAATCCATTCGAAAAAATTATGGAGACGATTCCCGAAGTGAGGTTATTGTAGATAGTGCCGGCAATGTGTATTTAGCCTCATGTACGCAGTCTAATGATTTCCCTGTCACTTCAAATGCCTTTCAGCAATCCCATGCTAAGGGATTTGGTGGATTTAATCAGGATGCGGTTGTCATAAAGACCTCCCCCGATTTAAGCAACATTCTTTTTAGTACCTATCTCGGAGGCAATGGCGATGACGCAGCTTTTATACTTGCATTTGATCCTTTAACGAATAATTTAGCAGTAGCGGGAGGAACGGCAAGTACTGATTTTCCTGGCGATACTACAAACGTTAAGTTTCCAAAATTTCAAGGAGGTACTTGCGATGGCTTTATAACTTTGATGAGTAACGACGGCAGTAGATTGATTAAAACAAGTTATTTAGGTACAAAGGGCGACGATATCATTTATGGAGTTCAGTACGACAAATGGGGATCACCTTATATATTAGGAACTACCACAGGAAGTTGGCCTGTTGAGAAGGCAAAATTTGTACAGGCAGGTGCTAAACAGTTTATTGCAAAGCTGAATCGCGATCTTAGTGGTTTTGTTTATTCTACAACCTTTGGCACTACAAATGCCAAATCACCCAATATTTCACCCACTGCATTTCTAGTAGATAGATGTGAAAATGTATATGTATCTGGTTGGGGAGGTCTTGGAAATACTTGGCAAAAGTATCAGAGTGACGGTACAATTGGCCTTTCAATTACAAATAATGCTATTAAGCGATTAACAGATGGGAGTGACTTCTATTTCTTTGTCTTGGAACGCAATGCAAATAGCCAATTATATGGGAGTTTTTTTGGTCAGAATGGAGGTCAATATCCCGATCATGTGGATGGAGGAACGAGTCGCTTTGATAAAAATGGAGTAATTTATCAATCAGTATGTGCTAATTGTGGAGGTGGGGCTAGCTTTCCTACAACTTCGGGTTCTGCATTTCCAAGAAATGGTACCAATAATAATAGTGGATGCAATTTGGCAGCTATCAAGATTGCCTTTAACCTTTCGGGGGTAGCCACTTCATTGCGTAGTACTATTAAAGGTGTTCAAGGAAAAGTAGTAGGATGTGTTCCTTTAACAGTAAATCTTCAAGATATTTATGGGGAGGGACAGAAATATGTTTGGAGCTTTGGCGATGGTACACCAAAAGAAACAACGGTGAAACCTACTATCAATCATACTTACAATAATGTTGGCACTTATACTGTTTCTCTTGCTTCTATCGATTCAAATACCTGCAATATTGCCGATACATCCTATCTGAAAATAACGGTTGCTAACGATGAAGCAAAATTTAATCTGACACCAATTAAAACGGGTAGCTGCACATCACAGACATATCTCTTTAACAATAACGCCACTGCAATTAAGCCTTTTCAAAATAATAGTTTTACGATAGACTTTGGCGACGGATCGACAAGACAATTGATGGGTGCGAATCAAATTTCGCATACTTATCCATCTGATGGAACCTATAAGATTAGACTTGTTTTGACAGATACAAATTATTGTAACGCCCCCGATTCTGTTCAACAAATATTACGGATAGCCCAAAACGTAAAGGCAATCATTAAAATGGATTCAGTTGGTTGTGCGCCTTACACAGCAGTGATTAATAACGCTTCTTTAGCAGGTACTCAATTTTTATGGAATTTCGGAGATGGTACAATTGATAGCACCACCGACATTTTGATAAATCATGAATATACTAAGGTAGGCACCTACACTATTACTTTAATTGCACTTGATAATTCCACTTGTAATATTAAGGACAGTACTAGTTTTGTTTTGGTTACTAAATCAAAGCCTAGTGCCGCCTTTTCATATTCACCAAATCCACCTCAGTCCAATCAACCTATTTTATTTACGAATCTATCTACAAATGCAGTTCAATATGAATGGCAATTTGATGATGGAGATACTCTACATACTACGAGTAACAATCCCCCTGTTTCGCATACTTATAATGAGAGTACTACTTATCGGGCAACGTTGATTGCAACAAATCCATCTGGCTGTGCGGATACTGTTTTTCATGATATAAAGGCGATTGTAGTTCCTGATGTGCAAGTAGCAAATGCAATTGCGCCAAATGGCACTAACAAAACCATTCAAGTTCGAGGTTTTGGTATTGAAACGATGAAATGGGTGATTTATAATCGATGGGGGCAGATAGTATTTCAAACCACAAACTCAACTGATTCATGGAATGGAACCTTTAATGGTAATGGAAAGATGCTACCTGCAGATGTGTACACATACACACTAGATGTAACATTTACAAATAAACAGAAGTATAGTAAAACGGGAGATATTACTTTACTAAGATAACGGTACAATTATTTCTCAAAAAAAGATAGAATCGAATCTTATAAAATTAGATGCATCTATCATTTTAAACATTCAAATCAGTTAAAAAGTGGTATAATGAGGCTATTGACATATATATCAATCTTTATTTTATTATTGACAAGAGATGCTGCTGCTCAACAGTTGCATTTTTCTCAATATTTTAATACTCCTTTGCTAGTAAACCCTGCTAATACGGGTTTTAATCCTGATTATGACTATCGAATTGGTGGAAGTTATCGCAATCAATGGGCAAATATGTTATCTAACCCCTATCAAACAACTAATCTTTGGGGCGATGCTCAACTCTTTATCAATAAAATAGAATCGGGATGGGCAGGTATTGGAGGAACTATCTATAAGGATCAAGCTGGCACTGGCAATTTATCTACCACACAAGGCTACTTATCATTTGCATACCATCATATGGCAGGAAACTCGAGTTTGCTAAGCTTGGGATTTAATGCAGGCATGGTAAATCAGCAGGTAGATGCTAGTAAACTTATCTTTGATAATCAGTGGAATAATACTTCAGGTCAATTCAATGGCGGTATAGGAGAGTCGCTTGATAAGACAAATATTAATTACTTCGATTTACATGTTGGTGTAAACTATGCGTATTTTTTAAATGATAGAGCCTACTTTAATCTTGGATTGAGTGCGGAACATCTCAATACACCTACAGCAAGTTTCTTTGCCGCCTCTTCAGGACTGAGTCAGAAAGTGCCTGTTCGATATAACTTCTTCTTAAATGCTAATTACAAAATAGAAGACTTATGGATACTCAATCCTAATATGTACATCAGTGAATCAAATGGGAGTAATGAAGTGGTACTCGGCATAAATGTCATGCGAAATTTGAGCGATGATGGAACCAAACAACTGATTGCAGGAGTCTATTATCGAAATAAGGATGCGATAATTCCGATGGTAGGTTATCAAACAAATGACTTGATGTTTACCGTTAATTATGATATTACTACCTCTGCTTTAAGTAAATTAAATGGATTGCAGGGTGCTTATGAAGCCTCAATAATAAAACGTGCCATCTATATGAAAGGGCATAGAGGGATAAAATGTCCGGTGATGAAGTTTTAGAATATATTGATATATTTTCAAGGCTATTTTTACGATGAACAAAATTGGGTGTTTCATGAAACATGCACAAAGTCATCATTAAGAAAGTGTTGCAAATACCATTTTTTTCTTACAGTAATTAACTTTTCATACCCTAGATATTGATTTTTATACTGATTATAAAATGGTTAACTATTCAATAACTATTTACATCACTTAAATAAGTACTTTCGCCCTCAATTGCACCATATAAATTAAAAGATATGAATAGATTATCACGTAGAAAGTTTTTAGCAGCAGCAAGTCTTGCAACAATTGCTACCACAGCTACAGGTATAAGCAGTAGGCAGGCATCAAATAAACAAAGCCTGATGCATGTTGTCTACTATTATCTTAAAAATCCAAATAGTGAAGCTGATAGACAAAAATTAATTGATGGATTGCATGAATTAGTGACTGTAAAACAAATTAAATACCACCATATTGGTGTACCTCAAAAGTTTGATGCAAAAGATCAATACAAAGATTATCATGTTTCATTGTTAATGGTTTTCGATGAAGAAGGTGATATTGATGTATATCACAAGGATCCAATTCATCAAAAGTTTGTTGCTAACTGCAAGGACTTATGGGTAAGGACGGTTAAATACGACTCCTTGGCAGTTTAATTAAGTGATTTATTTAGAAGCAGTTTGACGTTTAGAAGTCAAACTGCTTTTTTTATGTCTACTTGTTTTGGAAGCCTTATACCTATTACGCTTTAGGACTCTTCAACAATTCTTTATTAAAATGAAATTTATTTAAAAATAGTCTCAATCATTCAATTTACAAATCGATAATACCATTAATCCATTCTGGGTCGAAGGTTGCGTTGTATTTCTTGTAAAAATTGATACCTGCTTCATTCCAATCTAGTACTTGCCAACACATACGTTTGAATCCCTTTTCTTTGCATTCTTCAATGATTGTATCAAAAAGCATTTTCCCAATACCTCTACCTCTCATTTCTTCAGTAACTAACAAATCTTCTAGGTATAAACATTGTCCTTTCCAAGTACTGAAACGGACATAATAAAGGGCAAAACCTACAATTACATCTTTCCCATGTTCATGAATAGTAGCAACATACGCCCACCAAACTGGGTTATGACCAAAACCACTGTTAATGAAATGTTCTAGTGAAATAGTTACTTCATTTGGTGCTTTTTCATATTCGGCTAACTCTCTTACTAATTCTAATATTCGGCTGCAATCATCTTTTTCAGCCCTTCTAATCTTAATCATCTTATCAAATTTGTATTGCTTAAAACAAATAGCCATCAACAAATGCTGATGGCTATCTTTAATAAATTATACTTAAAACGTATAACTTATTACGTACTACTTACAAGGATTAATGCAATGCTACAAGTAAAGAACTGTCTTTTGTTTCTAAAAATGATTCACCCATTAAGAATTCATCTACTTTTCTAGCACACTCCCTACCTTCACTTATTGCCCAAACAACCAAACTCTGTCCACGACGGATATCTCCTGCGGCAAAAACTTTGGCGATACTTGTTTGATATTCTTTCTCAGAGGCCTTTACATTGCCTCTTCCATCTAATTCAATATCTAATTGTTCTAGCAATCCATCTTTTTGAGGAGCAACAAATCCCATTGCTAATAAAGCCAATTCGCAAGGCATTTCTCTTTCACTACCTGCCACTTCAACAAAACTTGCAGGTTTGCCATCTGCTGTAATCTTCCATTCAAGGTCAACTACCTTTAATGCTTTTAGGTTTCCTTTACCATCACCAATAAATTCTTTGGTAGCAATAGACCAACGACGTTCAACACCTTCATCATGTGAAGAAGTGGTTTTTAATATCATTGGATAAGTAGGCCAAGGCATGAAAGGCGTTCTTTCAGCAGAAGGCATTGGCATCAACTCAAATTGAGTAACAGATTTTGCTCCATGTCGATTACTTGTACCTACACAGTCACTTCCTGTATCGCCACCACCAATAACAATTACATTTTTGCCGGTAGCCCTTAATTCTTCAGCAATGATATTACTTTCAATATTTGCAAAGTCATGAGGATTGACACCTGCAACAGTCTTATTGTTTTGTTTTAGGAACTGCATGGCATAATAAACACCCTTCAATTCACGACCGGGAACAGGTAAATCTCTTGGAACTGTTGAACCACCTGCCAATACCAAGGCATTATATTCTCTCAATAAATCACTTACATGAACATTTACGCCCACGTTAGCATGACATCTGAAAGTAATTCCTTCTTCTTCCATCACAGCGATACGACGGTCGATGACACTCTTTTCTAATTTGAAATCAGGAATACCATAACGTAATAATCCACCTGGCTTATCATCCCTTTCATAAACAGTTACTGTATGACCGGCATAGTTTAACTGTGCAGCAGCAGCCAAACCGGCAGGACCACTACCAATTACAGCTACTTTCTTTCCTGTTCTTAAATTAGGTTTACGAGGTTGAACTAATCCTTTTTCAAAAGCAATCTCAATGATATGTCTTTCAATTTCTTCGATAGTTACAGCCGGTTGATTGATACCAAGAACACAGGCACTTTCGCAAGGCGCAGGGCAAATTCTACCTGTAAACTCAGGGAAGTTATTGGTACTGATCAGAATATCGTAGGCTTCCTTGAAGTTGCCATCATATACTTCATCATTAAATTCCGGAATTACATTGCCTAAAGGGCATCCACTATGACAAAAAGGAACGCCGCAGTTCATGCAACGAGAAGACTGTTGGCCTAATTCCTTTTCTGAAAATAAGTTTACAAATTCTTTATAATCGCCTTTACGCTCTTCCACCGAACGCTTTGATGGTAATTTTCTAGTAAATTCTAAAAATCCTGTTGGTTTGCCCATATCCCTATCAGTATATTTTTATTAATAATTCATTTTTAATTTCAACTTCCCGAAAGATGAAGACTTTCGAGAAGTTAAGTGTAGTTATTATTTAGCAGTTGCAGCATTCTTTGC
>CANCPA010000165.1 GCA_947379895.1 Chitinophagaceae bacterium
TTAGCATGTACGAAAGTTTCTTTGTTAGAATCATCATGCTTGATAAAACCAAAACCTTTTTCTTCGTTAAAGAACTTTACAGTTCCTGTAATTTTTGCGTTCATTGTAAATTTATAAATAATTATTAAAGTGCAAATGTAAGGGAAAAAAGTTCCAAAGGGCTTTAAATGTTTATAAGAAGCAAATTAAACCTGTTTTCGAAAGGTTATTAACAATGATGGTTGATACTGTTTTGTATAATATAAGAAGGGAGTATCCTTATATTATTGGGGTTGATTTAAAATTTTTCTTCAAAAAAAGTGAACATCCTTATATTGCATCCCTTATGGCAAAAGAAAAAAAGAAAAAGGAACTTCCTATTATTTTAATCACTAATGACGACAGCATTGTCGCTCCCGGAATCAAGGCATTAGTAGAAGCTGTGAAGGATTTAGGTAGGGTAGTAGTGGTTGCACCCGATAAACCACAAAGTGGAATGGGACATGCAATAACGATTGGTCATCCGTTGCGTCTTCAAAAAAGTCATTTGATAGAAGGAGTTGAAGCATATACTTGTAGTGGTACACCTGTTGATTGTGTTAAATTGGCTGTTGACAAGATTTTACACAGGAAACCTGATTTGTGTTTTAGCGGTATAAATCATGGAGCTAATCATAGTATCAATGTAATTTATAGTGGAACAATGAGTGCTGCAATGGAAGCTGCAATTGAAGGAATCCCTTCTGTAGGCTTTTCAATCCTCGATTATAGCATGGAGGCAGACTTTTCGGCTGCAAAAGTTTATGTGAAGAAGATTGCTGAAGCCATGTTATCTAAAAAAATGGATAAGCATCTTTTATTAAATGTAAATTTTCCCGCTGTTCCCGAAGCTTTAATTAAAGGCATTAAAGTGTGTAGACAAGCCTATGCCAAATACGAAGAAGCTTTTATAGAAAGAAAAGATCCGCATGGTAAAAACTATTATTGGCTAACCGGCGATTTTATAAACTTCGATAAGGGAAAAGATACTGATGTTTGGGCATTAGCTAACAACTATGTGAGTATAGTACCTGTACAGTTTGATCTTACTAATTATCAATTAAAGAAAGAGTTGGAATCAACTTGGAAATTTTAAAATTATAAGCACGATGGCAAATGGAATACAACCTGGATTTCTCAGGTTATTTTGGAAGAATACACTCGCAAAAGATAATTTAATTTTGGGAATTATATTAGGCTTCATCGCACCTGTAATTGGGATTATCTGCTTTTATTTTGCGAAGTTCAGTTCAATGTCTTTTAGCGAGTTTTTGCAAATATTGGTGATGTGGAAAAGCTTTTTTACTTCGGTGATTACCGTCTCTTTGATTGCTGATGGTATAATTTTTACCATCTATACAAATACAGACCGCGACATAACTGCAAAAGGAATCTTTATTGCTACCTTGATTTATGCAGTAATTAGCTTGTCGTTGAAATACTTTATTTAAGGGATGAATTATGAGTGATGAATTGCAAAATCAAATTAAGATAATAGAATCAAGAGGGGGCATAAAAGTTTTTCGCTAAGTGAGGACACGCCGCGAGGCAGAATGCCGAGTTTCGTGTCTCCACGAAACTCTTAAAGCGAAAAAATTTTATGCACCCAATCAAGATATAAAACCTAAAATTCGAAATTTTAAATTTAAAACTCATCATTCATTACTTTTCTAATATTGTTTTCAAATTTGTTAATCCTATCGACAAATCATTTCCAATCATTTCTTCCATGTTCATACATAAAAGCATAATATTCATTGGATATTTCATTTTACCTGAAAATCCCCATCTAACTTTAGTTTGATTATTTGCAATTGTTTCTGTTGTCATATAAGCATCTGCTAAGTCATCAAATGGTTTTATAAAATGAATGACATAATCAACACTTTCTCCCTCTATAATGTTTTTTATCTTTTGTTCTCCTTTTCCTACGTCTTTATTATCACTGTCCCACGAAGAAATGAATCCAGGTGTAGCATCTGTTCCAATAAATTCCTTCTTCATATTCTTATCCATTGAGGCCCACTTACTATAATTATTTTGATTCTTTAAGTATTTAATATAGTTGAAAACTGAGTCTTTCGACTTGTTAATAGTAATGTCTCTTTCTACCGAATAATCTTTTTTTGTAAATGCAGCCGTAATTAGAACTAGGCCAATAATGATTACAAGTATTAATGCAATTTTCTTTAAAACTTTCATGTTTAATAATTAAGTGTTTAGAATTGTTTGTCAATGTTAGTGAAACAAGTTTGAAATGGAAAATATTTATGAAAATTTAATATTGTAGAATGTAAAATAATTGTTTGGTTTACTAATAATGATAGGTATTTAAACTAAAAAGGACTATTGCAAATGCAATAATCCTTTTTTATACTAAAACGTTCAATTACCAATTGTCAATTAAACATTAAACCTGAAATGCATAATATCTCCATCTTTCACAATGTATTCTTTTCCTTCAATCCTTAATCTGCCATTATCTCTACAGGCAGCTTCACTACCATATTTTACAAAGTCATCATAAGCGATTACTTCTGCTTTGATGAATCCTTTTTCAAAATCTGTATGAATAACACTAGCAGCCTGAGGTGCTTTCCATCCCTTATGTATTGTCCACGCCCTAACTTCCTGAACGCCTGCTGTGAAATAGGTCTCTAAGCCAAGTAAATTATAAGCAGATACAATTAAACGATTTAATGCAGGTTCTGTCATTTTGTATTCCTCCATGAACATTTCTTTGTCTTCGGCACTTTCCAATTCTGCAATCTGAGCCTCAATACTATTGTTCATTACAATTACCTGAGCACCTTCTTCTTTCACAGCCGCTTTTAAGGCTTCTGAATATTTATTACCTGTATGCATACTCGCCTCATCTACATTAGCAACATATAAAACAGGTTTATCTGTCAATAAAAATAAATCAGCTACAGCATATTTTTCGTCTTTTGTCAATTCCAATGTCCTGATACTCTTTCCTTGAAGTAGACATTCTTTACAACGATTTAATATTTCAAATTCAGCTTTTGCTTTAGTATCACTAGCTGTGCGGGCCATCTTTTCTACTTTACCCCATTTTCTTTCTACACTGTCAAGGTCTTTCAATTGAAGCTCGGTATCAATGATTTCTTTATCACTAATTGGGTTGATCGCACCTTCTTCTCTCAATACATTCTCATCTTCAAAACACCTGATTACATGTATGATTGCATCAACTTCTCTGATATTTCCCAAAAACTTATTGCCAAGGCCCTCACCCTTGCTTGCCCCCTTTACTAAACCTGCAATATCAACTATTTCCAATTGTGTAGGAACTGTACGGTTAGGCTTTACTAGTTCTTCAAGTTTTGTCATCCGTGCATCGGGTACGTCAACAAGCCCCACATTTGGTTCTATTGTACAGAACCTATAATTACTTGCCTGTGCTTTCGCGCTATTACTAACTGCATTAAATAAAGTAGACTTACCAACATTTGGTAATCCAACAATTCCTGCTTGCAAACTCATTACTTCTTAATTTTTGAGGTGCAAATGTAAGGTTGCCACCTACACGGTGTGTTTATCCTGAAAAAAAGGTTTAAAAATAGAAACTAGGTTTTGCCACTATGGTAGTTAGGATATAATATCGACCACTGCTTTTTCTCGTGGAACATATAATTTTAAACTAGTAGCCTGATAATTTAAATACAACAATGCATCACCCTTTAATGAAGATTGAAGTGAATATTTTGAGTTGGGATAATATTTTAATTACAATTAAAATATTAAATCTTCATATGCTGCCTGAAGTTCATTGTAGGCATGATTATCTTTTGCTTGTTTAGCGGCTAGCATGCCTTTCTCGTACCATTCAATGGCGAGTTCGGTTTTTTCTAGCTTCTCTAAAAGTTTTGCAAGATGATAATAGGAACCTATGTATTCTGGACTTTCTGTTAGAATCTCCTCAAATAATATTCTAGCCTTTAAGTCTTCACCAATCTTAATATATTCTAAGGCAAGGGCATGCCTTACAAAATTATCTTTTGGAGTAGCCTTAAGAAATTCATTTAACTTTTCAATCTTGTCCATGATATTTAATTAGTGATAATTTAAAGTTTAATTTTTTATAAGGTGCAAAGATTAGGATTCCAAATGAGGAATGATTAATTCTTCCTATATTTTCACATTTCTATTATCAATTTTGCACAAAACAAGAAAATATATATAGAACTAGCGTTTTTGGTATTGTATTTGAAAATAATTGAGCGTTATTTGTTGCATTATTACTAAGTATAGACTTTTGAAGAAATCAATTAAAATTATAAGTAGGGCTTCTCTATTTTTGATAGCCCTTTTATTGTTTCTTATATTAGCCGTTCAGTTGTCACCTGTTCAAAATTGGCTTGCCCGTATTGCAACAAAAAAGCTTTCTGAAGAGCTTAAAACTGAAGTACATATCTCGAACGTGAGTCTTTCTCCTTTTGATAAATTAAATTTAGAAAACTTTTTAATCAGAGATCAGCACAAGGATACTCTACTCTTTGCCGGGAAATTGAGAATAAGGATTACCGATTGGTTTTTTATTCAAGATAAGGCCGACATAAAATTCATTGGACTAGAGGATGCAGTTGTACATCTCAATCGAACTACTAAAAAATGGAATTACCAATATATCATCGATCACTTCTCAAAGTCAGCGGATACTACAAAGTCTGCTAAACAGAATATCTACTTTAATTTAAGAAAAGTTGATTTAAAGAATGTTGCATTTTTTCAAAAAGATGGATGGGTAGGAGAGGACCTGACAATTAAAGTGGGTGGTTTACTATTGGATGCTAATAAAATGGATGTTGATAAAAGCAAGTTTTCAATCAATACACTACTGCTTCAAAATCCAGTGTTTTCAATATATGATTATGATGGTCTTCGACCCGATTCAGTAAGGAGAAGAGAGTTAAGAGAAGAAAAGCCTACTGCCTTGCGATTTAATCCGGGGATGTTATTACGCATTGATAGTGTTAAGATACGAAATGGTTTGTTTTCGATAGATAGTGATACCCTATTGCCTGTTACTCATTTTGATGGATGTCATATAAAAGTTACTCAAATTAATGGGTCTTTAAATCATTTATTCTTCAATAAGGATACTTTACGTTCTGTATTAAATTTATCTTGTAAGGAGCGTTCTGGATTTGAAATTAAGAAGTTAAAAGCACAATTGCGTATTACACCTGAGATCATTGAACTAGCAAAACTCGACTTGAGAACAGCTAAAAGTCATGTAGGAGATTATTATGCAATGCATTATAAACACTTTAACGACAATTTTAGATTTTACAATTCACAAGTAATCATGGAGGGACATATACGTGAGTCAAAGGTTACGAGTGATGACGTTGCGTTTTTTGCACCTGAATTAAAGCATTGGAAAAAAGAAGTTCTGCTTTCGGGGAATTTCTTGGGAAGTGTGTCTGATTTTACGGTCAAAAAGCTATTTGTAAAATCTGAAGAGACGACGAATATATTGGGCGATTTTTCAATGAAAGGCTTACCCGATATTGATAATACAATTATTAGTTTCCCCAATGGTACGATCAAGACAACAAGTGAGGACTTAGCTATTTTTATTCCTATCTTAAAAGAGGTGAATGAGCCTAATATCACGGCATTAGGAACAATGTTATTCAGGGGGAGTTTTCTTGGTACCCTGAATGACTTTAAGACAAAAGGAGTTGTTAGTACAAATATTGGTGCCGTTGATGCAGAAGTTGCTATGCAATTTTCAAAAGGTCAGGAGGCCTCATACAAAGGAATCATGAATACGCAAAGATTTAATCTAGGTAAATTCGTGAATAGTTCTCAGTTAGGATTAGTAGATTTTAATGGAAAAATTGAAGGGAATAGCTTTGATTTAGATAAAATAAATACAACGTTGCAAGGAGTATTTAGTAGCCTAGAGTTTAATGGATATAACTATACGAACATAAAGACTGATGGTACATTGCTGAAAAACTATTTTACAGGTGATGTTAAGATTGATGACCCTAACCTGAATTTTACGAGTACTTTAAATATTGACTTAAGTGCAAAGACACCAAGTTTTAATGTGTTGGGCGATTTATATACCTGTAATTTTAAGAATCTCTTATTAACGCATGATAATGTAGAGTTGACAGGATTACTCGATTTGAATTTCAAAGGAAGGAATATTGATAACTTTATTGGAAGTGCGAAAATACTGAATGCCAATTTATTACATGAGAAGAATCGACTAACATTTGATTCTTTAGTACTCAATACTAGCAATAGCGAAAATGGTCAAAAGAATCTCTCTTTAAGCAGTAATGAATTCAGTTTATTGATTTCAGGTAAACATTATCATTTACTTGACTTGCCTGCAAGCTTTCAAACCTATTTAAGTCATTATTTCCCATCTTACTTTGTTGCACCCACCTATTTGCCTTCTGTTCAGGACTTCAACTTTACACTTAATACAAAGGAGTTTAATAGTTATGCTAAGATTATTGATAAAAAGCTTGGAGGACTTGATTATGCGTTGATTAATGGTAGCATTAATACAGCCCAAAACAAGTTTAATTTTGAAGCCAATATTCCTAGTCTTAAGTATGACAAATATTTGATTACAGATGCAAATGTTCAGGGAATCGGTACTGATGATACATTGACTTTAAATGGTGATATAACGAATATTAGGATTGGTGATAGCCTGAATTTTCCAAATACAACCATTACTACAGTTTCTGTTAACGACTACTCCGATGTTAAATTACATACTAAAGCAGAGAATACGTTGAATGAAGTAAACCTTAATGCTGGCCTTACTAGTATTCAGGATGGTGTAAAGATTAATTTTAATCCCTCGTTCTTTGTTTTAAATAATAAGAAATGGAATTTGGAAAATGAGGGTGAGATAGTTTTTAGTAGGGATTATGTGAGTGCAAAAGAGGTGAAATTTACGCAAGGATTGCAAGAAATAAAGGTAGAGACTGAACTAAATAATGAGGACTCGAATACTGATAATCTTTCAATTAAAATGAAGAACTTAGTAATTGGCGATGTGACTTCATTGTTTATGAAGAGTCCTCAGTTTGAAGGTTTGGCAAATGGCGAAGTTAAATTAAAGAATTTCTTTGGGGCATTTAATGCACAGGCCGTCATAAAAACCGAGCAAGTTAGAATGGATACTGATTCGGTAGGAATTGTTGATCTTTCTGCAGGATATGATAGTAAGAATGGTGTAGTTGATTTTGCTGCTAAGTCTACCAATCTGAGCTATAATCTAAATGCAGAAGGGCATTATTATACAAAGGACACCACTGGTAATCCTTTGTATGTAAATACCAATTTGAACAGTACTAAAGCAAGTTTTGTTCAAAGGTTTTTAGGAGATATTTTTTCGGATATCAATGGAGAAGCTTCAGGTAATTTGATTATAAAAGGGAATCCTGACAGCCCAGAATTGTTAGGGAAAATTAAATTAGTGAATGCAGGATTGAGGGTTAATTATACGCAAGTTTATTATTCAATAGATAGTGCAACTGTGTATTTTGAAGATAATGGTATTAATCTCGGAACAATTGTCCTTAAAGATCGCTACAAGAATAAGGGGGTTGTTAAAGGAAAACTCTACGAGAAAGGCTTTAAGGACATGTATTTTGATTTTACTTTAAATACAAACAAACTATTATTGAATGATACGAAGGCTAAGGATAATAAAATGTTTTATGGAAAGGCAATAGGTAAGGCAAAAGCTAGCTTTCAGGGATTAGAAAGTTCCACAGTTTTAAAAATGACTGCAGAGGCAAATGATAGTTCCCATATATTTATTCCTAGTTCTATTAGTAAAGAAACAGGAGATGCCGACTTTATAGTATTTAAAAAGTATGGTACTGAGATGAAAACTGAATCAAAGCATAGTAATTTTGATTTAACCGTTGACTTAGATTTAACAACTAATAAATACGTTACTATTGATGTAATTCTCGACGAACAAGCAGGTGATGCTATTAAGGCTACTGGAAATGGCAGATTGAAAATTACTGCAGGTACATCGGCGCCTTTTAATATGAAGGGCCGTTATACAATTAGTCAGGGAAGTTATGATTTTAGTTTTCAATCCTTTATTCGTAAGCCGTTTTTGTTCATGCCTGAAACCGATAATTATATAGAATGGACAGGTGACCCCTTAAATGCTGATATTCATATTGATGCACAATACACCGCCGAGAGTGTAAGTGTTGGTGATTTACTTTCTTCGCAGCAGGTTTCGGTTAGTAATTCTACTAAGTCATATAGAGGGAAAGTTTTTGTTATTGCGTCTCTCAGAGATAAACTCAGTAAACCTATTATTACTTTTAATCTCGACTTCCCTCAAGGAAGTCCTGTGAAAACAGATGCCGTATTTAATGAGTTCTTGAGTCGGATAGCATCCGATCAAAGTGAAATGCTTTCACAAGCTACATCGCTGATCGTTTTTGGCTCATTTGCACCTTATGGACAAGGATTGTTGACTAATAATACAGGCAATAACATCAATAATTTAGGGGTTAATACTATTTCGCAATTACTTTCAAAGCAAGTGAATAAAGCCGTTTCTAATCTGCTTTTCAAATTAACTGGTGATAAAAGTCTTCGATTTGATTTAGGTACTTCGGTATATAGTAGCTCTAGTATCCTTGATCAAAGTAGTGGTCTGAATGCAACAACAAGTAGTAATCGGTTTGATAGAACTAATATTAACTTCAAAGTGGGTAAGAGTTTCTTTAATGATAACGTAATTGTGACTTTTGGTGGTGACCTCGATTTTAATTTAGGAACTACTTCTGCTATAGCAAATGGAAATATGCAATGGTTACCCGATTTGAATATAGAATTAGTCTTGTCGCAAGATAAAAGATTACGTGCAATCGTCTTTAGTAAAAATAACTTAGATATAAGTGGTTCTACTTTTGGACGTATTAACCGACAAGGTGTTAGTTTATCCTATAAAAGGGATTTTGATAAACTATTTGCTCTTAAACCTAAGGAAGCAATCATCCAAAAGCGTGAGGATGAAGTAGATGATTTTTTACCATAGAACAATTTGTTGATTTGTATAAAAAAAGGCTGTCTCAATTAATTGAAACAGCCTTTTTCGTTAATATTAGAGCTTATGAATACATCTCAATTCTCAAGTCTTTAACTCTCTTATCTTCCAAGTATTCATCAAATGACATCAAACGATCAATTGCACCCTTAGGTGTTAATTCAATGATACGATTAGCGACAGTTTGCATAAACGTATGGTCATGTGAAGTTAATAATACAATTCCTGGAAATGTATTACAACCTTCATTGAAGCTTTGAATACTCTCCAAATCAAGGTGGTTAGTAGGTTGATCTAGTACTATACAGTTAGGGTTTTGTAGCATCATCCTGCTTACCATACAACGTACTTTCTCCCCTCCACTCAATACATTTGTTTTCTTACTAATATCGTCTCCACTAAACAACATCTTACCAAAGAAACCTCGTAAAAATGGTTCATCAGCATCTGTGATATGTGGAGGAACAAAATTGCGTAACCAATCAAGTAGCGAATCACCACTCTTGAAAAATTCATTATGTTCTACAGGTAAATAAGCCTTTGTAACAGTTGTTCCCCATTCATATTTGCCACCGTCGGCTTGAATGTTTTCATTGATTATCTCAAAAAAGCTTGTAATAGCTAAAGGATCTTTACTTAAAAATGCAATCTTATCACCCTTATTAACACTAAAACTAACCTTGTCAAAAAGAGTTCTTCCGTCAACCGTTTTCTTAAGGTTCTCTATGTTCAATATTTGATTACCCACTTCTCTAAGTGGTTGAAAAATAATTCCAGGATATTTACGATTACTAGGCTCTATTTCCTCAATAGTAAGTTTTTCAAGGGCTTTCTTACGGCTAGTTGCTTGTTTACTCTTTGATGCGTTTGCTGAGAAACGTGCGATGAAATCGAGCAAGGCTGCACGTTTGTCTTCATTTTTCTTGTTCTTATCACTTAATTGACGGGCAGCTAATTGACTACTTTCATACCAAAATGTATAGTTTCCCGTATAAGTTTTAATCTTACTTCTGTCTACATCAGAAACATGTGTACAAACTGTATCTAAAAAGTGACGATCATGACTCACTACCAATACGATATTCTCATAATCGGCAAGGAAGTTTTCTAACCAACCGATTGTTTCAATATCCAAACCATTCGTAGGTTCATCTAATAGTAAAATATCAGGATTACCAAACAATGCCTGTGCCAACAATACACGCACCTTCATGTTACTTGGAATATCTTTCATTAAAGACTGATGCATTGCTTCGGCAATACCAAGACTACCCAATAAAGTCGCAGCATCACTTTCTGCAGTGTAACCACCCATTTCGCCAAATTCTGCCTCCAATTCACTTGCGTGCATATAATCCTCTTCGGTTGCATCGGGATCCATATAAATGGCATCCTTTTTTTGCATAACCTCGATCATTTTTTTATGCCCCATCAAAACTGTATTTAAAACAGTTTCATTGTCAAAAGCAAATTGATTCTGATTTAATACTGCAAGTCTTTCACCAGGTGTAATATCAACAGTACCCTTGTTAGGCTCAATTTCTCCGGCTAATATTTTCATGAAAGTACTCTTTCCAGCTCCATTAGCACCTATAATACCATAACAATTACCTTTAATGAAGTTGATATTTACATCATCAAATAATACCCTTTTGCCATAAGCGAGGGTGACATTCCTTGCACTAATCATCTGTAAGAAAAATTTATTTTTTAGGGCGCAAAACTAAGGGTATTTAATTAATAAGTCTTAGGTTGTAGTGATTAAAGGTTAAAATGATTTTCGCAACTTGAGAGAGTGTATAAAAGTTTTTCGCTTACCATTACTAAACTACATTATCACCAATGTATTTTAGTAATAACTTCCACACAGCTAAATTTTGAAAATAGCGTTTTTTCAAATTGTTTTTCTAGTGCTCGCTTTCTCACCAGTCCTTACATAAGCCACCTTAGGGCAATCTGCTTTCAGCGAAGCTGAAATTGAGAAAAATCCGTAGGATATTTTTTCTCAAAAGGTTGAACGGAGTGGCGTTGTAAGGACGAAGCCTGCCGGCTCAGAGGCAAAAAA
>CANCPA010000166.1 GCA_947379895.1 Chitinophagaceae bacterium
GGATTTACAGGTGCAACATCCGTTTCTTTTGGAGGAATTCCCGCAGTTTCTTTTGTTGTTAACTCCGCAACTAGTATTACTGCAGTAGTTGCTTCAGGTAGTGTTACAGGAAAAGTATTCGTCACAACCCCTAATGGAACTACTTCAAGTGCAAGTAATTATTATGTGGGTAGTTCCCTTACTTCCTATGCCTATATTACCAACGAGGGTAGTAACAATGTGAGTGTAATTAATACCTTCAATAATTCAGTAGTAGCCACAATCCCTGTTGGCTCTACGCCTGTAGGTGTTGCGATTAGTCCAGATGCAAGCAAAGCTTATATAACCAACTATGGAAGTGGTTCTATCAGTGTGATAAATACCGCAACTAATACGGTTACAAATACTATTTCAATTGGTAGTAGTCCTGAAGGGATAGTGGCAACCGCTGACGGCACAAAAGTTTATGCAGCAAATAGTGGCAGTAGTACCATAAGTGTGATTAATACAGCTACAAATACAGTAACATCTACTATTTCAGTGGGGTCATCAACGTATGGTCTTTGTATTTCACCCGATGGGTCAAGAGTATATGCAATTAGTAATGGAAACAGTTCAGTTAGTGTAATTAATACCACCACTAATACCATCATAGCAACTGTCACTGTAGGAAGTAGTCCATGGGGGGCTAGTGTTAGCCCGGATGGTTCGAAAGTTTATGTGGCAAATAGAAGTGCCAATTCAGTGAGCGTCATCAGTACTGCAACGAACACTGTAATCGCTACCATTCCTGTTGGGACTAGTCCTTACACAACAAGTGTAAGTCCTGATGGTACAAGAGTGTATGTGACCAATAATAGTACAGGTACAGTTAGTGTTATTGATGCTGCAACGAATACTGTTATTGCCACTGTCACAGTAGGTTCATCTCCTTGGGGACTTTCTGTTACCCCTGATGGACGTTCTGTTTATGTGGCTAATCAGAATACGAATAATATTACCGTTATTAATACATCGACAAATTCTGTTAGTTCAACAATAACTGTAGGAACAAAACCCGATTCATGGGGTAATTTCATGGCTTTAGGCGTACTTCCTTGTCCTCCTGTTATTTCGTCATTTTCGCCTACTTCTTCTTCTGATAGTGCTACTGTAATCATTTATGGTAATAATTTCATTGGGGTGACTGCCGTTTCATTCGGTGGTGTGCCTGCAAGTTCGTTTAGTGTTGCAAATGCAAATACCATCATCGCAATTGTAGGAACAGGTGCTACAGGAAAAGTAAAGGTGACTTCTATTGGAGGAGCTGATTCCTTAGCAGGATTTGTATTTTTACCACCTGTTCCTGTTATTAATTCATTCTCTCCTACATCCGCAACTAGGGGCAATACCGTTTATATTTTTGGTAGTGGCTTATCAGGTGCTACAAACGTAACATTTGGCGGTGTAGCGGCTAGCTCATTTAAAGTAGGTAGTGATAATTACATATCAGCGATTGTTGGCAATGGTGCTTCGGGTAGTATTCGGGTAACTACTGCAGGTGGCTCAGCAACTTTAGCAGGATTTACATATTTATCATCTCCAACCATTGTTTCATTCTCTCCTGTTTCTGCATCTAGAGGGAATACAGTGACAATAACCGGTAGTGGATTCACGAATGCAACGAATGTGACATTCGGAGGTACCGCTGCTACTAGTTATTACACTATTAATGACAGTACAATCATTGCTACTGTTGGAAATGGCTCAAGTGGTAATGTAGTAGTAACAAGTAATATTGGTTCTGGTAGTTTAGGAGGATTTACTTATCAAATTCCAGTTCCTGCAATTACCTCTATTTCTCCAACTTCTGCAAGTACAGGCACATACATATATATTTATGGAAGTGGCTTTACAGGAGCAACTAGTGTTTATTTTGGTGGCACTCGGGCAACGAGTTTTTATGTAAATAGCGACACTTATATGTATGCAGTGGTAGCTGCCGGTTCGAGTGGTATTGTGAGTGTGGTTACTCCCGGTGGTACGGGTTCCCTTTCAGGGTTCACCTATATTCCTCCTGCTCCAATCATTAGTAGTTTTACACCTACTTCCGCAGGAAATGGTGTGAATGTTACCATTAGTGGTAGTGGTTTTACGGGGGCAACTATTGTTAGCTTTGGAGGAACTCGTGCATTAAGTTTCTCTGTTACTAGCGATAATGCCATTGTCGCTACTGTTGGCAATGGTACTAGTGGTACAGTAAGTGTTACAACACCCGGCGGAACAGCAAGTCTAAATGGGTTCACCTTTGTTTTACCTCCATCTATTGCTTCTTTCTCTCCAATTACAGCTACTCAGGGTGGCTTTGTGAATATTTATGGTAGTGGATTTACGGGGACTACAGGTGTAAGTTTTGGAGGAACCCCTGCCAGGAGTTTTTATGTTGTGAACGATAACTATCTGTATGCTTATGTTGCTTATGGTGCAAGTGGCAATGTATCTATCACCACAAATGGCGGTTCTGCAAGTTTAAGCGGATTTACCTACACAGGGCCTGTTCCTCTGATAACATCATTCACGCCAACTACTGCATCAATAGGAACCACTGTAACTATTAAGGGTGCCAATTTTTCGGGTGCAAGCAGTGTATGTTTTGGTGGAATAAATGCGAACTCTTTCTTTGTTCAAAATGATACCACTATTTTAGCGGTTGTGAGTGTCGGTGCTAGTGGAAATGTAAAAGTCACTACGGCAAGTGGCGCGGATTCAATGTCTGGATTCCGATATGTGGTTGTTCCTGGTATCGCTTCATTCACTCCAAATTATGGTTGTCCAGGTACAAGCGTTACTATTGTAGGTTCAGATTTCTTAGGTTCAACTGCCGTATCTTTTGGAGGTGTTTCTGCTGTTTCTTATGTGATTAATTCAGCTACAAGCATTACGGCTGTCGTTCCAATTGGTGGTGTCACTGGAAAGATTGCAGTTACAACACCCGATGGAGTAACTTCTAGTACAGGCAGTTATTATGTGGGTAGTAGCCTAATACCTTATGCCTATTTAATAAATTATAGTTCAGCTAGTGTTAGTGTCTTGAATACGAATAGCAATACCGTTACTTCAACAGTTGCTGTTGGAACCAATCCTTTTGGTATAGGTATAAAACCCGATGGTTCAAGTGTTTATGTGACTAATCAGGGAAGCAGTACTGTAAGTGTGATTAACACATCTACCAATACGGTTACAGCAACTATTCCTGTAGGTCAATTCCCTTGTAATGTATGTTTTAGTCCTGATGGTACAAAAGCGTATGTAGTTAATTATTCAGGAAACACAATTAGTGTTGTTAATACATCTACTAATGCGGTAATAGCTACGATTTCTGCGGGTAGTAGTCCGTGGGGTATTGCTATTTCGCCTGACGGTTCAAAACTCTATGTTGCCAATCGAACCACAAATAGTGTTTCAGTTATTAATACGGCTTCAAATTCTACGATTGCTTCTATTACGGTTGGTGCAACTCCGTGGGGTGTTTGTATATCTCCTGATGGAAATAGGGTGTATGTTTCTAACGAAACGGGTAGTAGTGTTAGTGTTATTAACACTTTGTCAAATACAGTTTCTGCAACAATCACTGTGGGTACTAATCCTTATGCCATCAATATTTCGCCCGACGGTAGTAAGGTATATGTAACCAACTATAATGGAAATAGTGTAAGTGTCATTAATACAAATACGAATACAGTTGCGGCTACCATTCCTGTAGGTACAGGGCCACAGGGGGTGAGTTTTACCCCTGATGGAAGTAAAGCTTACATTAACAATTTTACGGGTGGTACTGTTAGTGTCATCAATACTACAACAAATAGTGTCTTGCAAAGCTTTACAACAGGTTCGGGTACACGGTCGTTCGGTAGTTTTATTACCAATTCAGTAGCTGCCTGTCCTCCAATTGTAGCATCTTTCACTCCAACAGTGGCAGGTACAGGAACAGCAGTATTTATTAAGGGCAGCAACTTTACGACTGCTTCAAGTGTAACTTTTGGTGCATCTTTAGCCGCTACTTTCAGGGTGTTAAATGATACCACAATAATAGCAATAGTAGGAAATGGATCTTCAGGCAGTATCAGTGTCACTACAACTACAGGGACAAGTTCTTTAAGTGGTTTTGGTTATTGTTTTGCACCTACAAAGGATACAATAGCTGTTTCAGGTTGTGCTAGTGTAACTTACAAATCAAAAGTTTATACTAAATCTACTGTTGTCAGAGATACGGTATTTAGTGTGTTTGGCTGTGATAGTATTTATCATTTAGTCAATATCACCGTGAAGAGTGCATCAACTAGTACAACAAATGCTACCATTAATCAAGGCAACTTATATTTATTTAATGGAACAAATTACGCTGTTGCAGGAACCTATACCGTACATCTGACGAATGCTGTTGGTTGCGATAGTGCGGCAACGCTAGTATTGACAGTCACGACTATTACAAATTATACAGTGTCGGGAACTGTGAAAAATCCTTTAGGAACTAGTATTCCTTCGGTTTCTATAGCTGTAAATGGTACGCAAACGACAACCTCCGATGCAAGCGGCAATTATAGCATCTCTTCAACGGCTAATAGTAACAATATTATCATGCCTTCAAAGAATAATGATAAGACAGTTGCTAATGGAATAAATGGTACGGATATCAGTTTGATTCAAAGTCATATCTTGAAGAAAGTAATTTTGAACTCTCCATATAAGTTGATAGCAGCAGATGTGAACAACGACGGTGCCGTAAATGGTACTGACATTGCCTTGATAAAGTCATTAATCTTAAAGCATATCACCCAATTCAGCGGAAATCGGTTGTGGTCATTTATTGATAGTAGTTATAAATTCCCTGTTCCCACAAAGCCTTTCCCTTATTTTGACAGTATTAGCATTTCAAATATTACGTCTAATCAAGTTGCAAAGAATTTCATCGGTGTAAAACTCGGCGATGTAAACTATGATTGGAATGCTGCTGTGTTAGGTATCGATAGCAGGGCCACACCTATTGAATTATTCAATGATAATATTGTTGTAAATAGTGCTACCTCTGAGGTTCGAGTGCCTATCAAGGTTAAGAACTTCCGAAATATTATGGGTATGCAATACACGTTGAATTTCAATAGTGATGCCCTAGAGTTAAAATCAGTCGTAAATAATCACTTAAATGTTGATTACAATACAGACTATGCAACTGATGGTAAAATACCTTTCTTATGGGTAGATGCGGCAAGCGAGGCTAGGACATTGTCAGATAGTGCTGTCTTATTCGAGTTAGTATTTAATAAGAAAGCATACTTTATAAAGGAAGATATTAACCTTACTTCCGATGTTACGGCTATCAATGCCTTCGATGGTAATTACAATACGGTAAGTATCAGAAAAGTAGGAGGGGAAATTTCGGAAAATATGTACGTTGCAAATACGATGACTGTTTACCCGAATCCTGCTAAAGAGTCAATCGTTATAAAGGGTAACCATATCGATAAGATTCAGGTAATAGACAATTTTGGTAAAGTAATCAAGTTGATTTCATTACATGATGCTAGTAATCCTGCCATTAAAGTGGGCAGTCTTACTTCGGGAGTCTATCATTTGAGAATGATTACTTCAGACGGGAAAGTAAACGCTGTGAATTTTATAAAGGAATAGGACAGAGTAGAGCATATTAATCATTAATAGTCTTCTATTAACCTCCCGGAAGTTTCAAACTTTCGGGAGGTTTTTGTTTAATAAGCTATTATAGACGTTAAGCGTGGTGCAAGTAAATCTCTACTGTACTCATAAAAGCAAGTAATTTGTAACAAATTTCATCGCTCTTTATTATCTTTAACTTATTATGAAGTTGATTGCAATAGGAGACATTCATGGAAGAGATATTTGGAAGCATATCGGCATAGCCGAAGAACGTTTCGACAAGTTCGTGTTTATAGGTGATTACTTCGATTCGAAGGATAAAATATCGCCACAACAACAAATTGAAAACTTTAATGAAATTGTTGCCTTTAAAAATGCTTTCCCTGATAAGGTAATCTTATTAATAGGTAACCATGATTTTCATTACTTAAAGGAAATTAAAGAAACATATACAGGCTATCAGTATTTTCATCGAAATGATATACAGGACGTTTTACAAAAAGCAAATAATGAAAAACAAATACAGGTTTGTTATGTTCATGATAACTATTTATTCTCTCATGCAGGATTCTCCAAAACATGGTGTGCTGCAAATCAATTAGATACTAACAGTTTAAAAGCTGAGTTTGAACAACAAGCAAACGCACTTTTCTATAATGCGCCTAGTTGTTTCAAATTTACAAGAGGTGAAAATCAGAGCTCTTCAGGAGATGATATTACACAATCGCCCATTTGGATTCGACCTGAAAGCTTAAGGTTAGATAAGATAGATTATTATATTCAAGTAGTTGGGCATACGATGCAATACAATTTGAAGATTGAAAATGACATCATACTGATAGATACACTAGGAACTTCAAAAGAATATTTAGTTATCGATGACAACGGAATCAGCATAAAAAAGGTTTAGGGTGTAAAGTTTATGTCATAGAGTATTGCTACTTAAAAGATCATTTATTTCACCTGTCTTTTTTGCTTCTATTCCAAATCTTCAACCCTAAACCTTCAAACTATAATCAATAACTTATTCTATTTCACGCCTGCTCCATTATTCACCCCTCCTTCTGGATTGATGAAATGTAGTTTGCCAGCAGTATCTTCTGCCATCAATATCATTCCATTGCTTTCAATACCTCTCATCTTACGAGGAGCAAGATTTACTACAACGGTCACTTGTTTTCCAATAATATCTTCAGGTGCAAAATGAAGGGCAATGCCACTCACGATAGTCCTTGTTTCAAATCCTAAATCAACAGAAAGTTTCAATAGCTTATCTGCCTTAGGAACTTTCTCTGCTTCCACAATTGTTCCTACTCTTAAATCAATCTTGGCAAAATCATCAAAAACAATCTCCGCAGCTACGGGTTCTAGTGCCTTAGTTTCTTCAACTTTTATATCTTCCACTTTCTTGCTTTCTTTTTGTGTATTTACTGCTAATGCCTTATCTTTTAGTTTAGTTAATTGAGCCTCTATTTCTTCGTTCTCAATCTTTCTGAATAACAATTGTGGTTCCCGAAGACTATAGCCAACTTTCAATAAATCAATTCTTCCTACGTTTTGCCATTCTAACATTTTTTCTACCACCTTCAACATCTTGCATAGTTTCCCTGCAGTAAATGGCAGAAAAGGATGTATCAAAATTGCAAGGTTTGCCGTCAATTGAAGACAAAGATGTAAGGAATTGTCAATGCTTTTCTGTCCATCAACACTAAGGACTCCGTCAACAGTTTCTCTTTTAGCCACCATCCACGGTTCCTTATCCTGCATATATTTATTGCCCTTTCGAGCCAAGTCAATCACCTCAAACAAGGCATCCCTAAACTTATATCCTTCCAATAATGAAGTGATTTTATCAGTCCCCTGTTTGATGTCAATGATGAGTTGCTTATCGGTATTATCGATGATATCGTTATGAAAAGGAGGTACTTTGCTCTTGCACAACTTATGCATCAATACAAAAGTTCGGTTTACGAAGTTGCCAAAGATGTTGACAAGCTCACTATTGTTTGCATCCTGAAAGCCCTTCCAAGTAAATTCACTATCCTTAGTTTCGGGAGCAATCTGTGTTAAATAATAGCGCAATACATCTGCCATGCTTTCGCCACCTATTTCCTTGCCGTCAATAGGTTCTTTCTTTATCCAATCATTAATATAGTCGTCCATTTCAATGCTCCACCCACGGCTTGTACTCATCTTATCGCCTTCGAGATTCATGAATTCATTAGCAGGGACATTTGTAGGCAATATATTGCCATGCAATTTCAGCATGACAGGGAAGATGATACAATGAAACACAATATTATCCTTACCCACAAAATGTACCAACTTAGTGTCGGGTGCATACCAATAGGGTTTCCAATCCTTGTCGTTATTCAAAGCCCATTGTTTAGTGGCACTTATATAGCCAATCGGTGCATCAAACCATACATACAAAACCTTCCCACCCTCATCCTTTAGCGGCACTTTTATTCCCCAATCCAAATCTCTAGTTACGGCGCGGGCTTGCAATCCACCATCAATCCAACTCTTACATTGACCCACCACACTTGTACGCCAATCATCCTTATGTTCTTTCAAAATCCATTCCCTCAAAAAATCCTCATGTCTATCTAACGGCAAATACCAATGTTTCGTCGCCTTCTTGATTGGCGAATTACCACTTAGGGTACTTACAGGATTTATCAGCATGTCAGGACTCAAAGTACTACCACATTTCTCGCATTGATCGCCAAATGCATTGTCATTAGCACAAACAGGACAGGTTCCCTTAATATATCTGTCGGCCAAAAAGGTAGAAGTTGCCTCATCATAATATTGCTCTGATTCCTTTACTTCCAGGTCTCCATTATCATTCAGCATTGTGAAAAACTCTTGAGAAGTCTCGTGATGCAGTTCAGCAGAAGTACGATGATAGAAGTCGAAAGCAATACCAAGATCCTTGAAATTCTGCTCAATAATAGGATGATATTTATCAATGATTGCTTGTGCAGTAGTCCCTTCCTTCATCGCCTGAATAGGAATAGCAGTACCATGTTCGTCACTACCGCAAACAAATACAACGTCTCTTTTTTGGGCTTTGAGATAGCGTACATAAATATCAGCAGGAAGATATGCCCCTGCAAGGTGACCTATATGTTTCAAACCATTTGCATAAGGCAATGCCGCAGTAATCAAATACCTACCAATTGTCTTCTCTTTATTCTCTGTACTAATATTTTTAATGTCCATAATTTTTTCTTTCTTCCTTAAAACCTTGGTGCTACTGAGTGTCTTTTAGCCTTTTTGGTGAGATAAAATGTCATCTTTTACCATAAAATCAAATAAACATGCTTTCCATTTAAGGTCGGCAAAAATAGGGAAAGGAAAGGGAAGAAATTGGTGTGTATAAAAGTTTATCAATTGATTTCTTCTTGAGTGACCAGCTTTAATAGTTGTTATTTTTTCAATAAAAATATATCAAATCCTAATAGTCAGTAACCTAATCCATTAATTAAAATCTAAAACCCTCTTTTTACACCTAGTAATCCATGTACTCGGGTTTGTATTCTGAGTTCAAGGACAAGTAGTCCTAGTACCCGGGTTGGTAGCCCTAGTACTAGGGTTGGTAGTCCTAGTACTAGGGTTGGTAGTCCGAGTACTAGGGTTTGTAGTCCGAGTACTCGGATTGGTAGTCCTAGTACTCGGATTGGTAGTCCTAGTTCCAGTGCTACTCGACCTAGTACTCGGATTTCGGGGTTAAAAAGGTAAACTGACGATAAAATTGCTCATAAATGATGTAAAATGAGTTAATATTGAATTTTCGTAGCTCCCCAAAAAACTATTATAGCTACGAAAGGCCTAATACAAACAATATGAATCAAAGATATTATTCATTAGATGTTTTCAGGGGTGCTACGGTGGCACTCATGATATTGGTCAATAATCCTGGCAATTGGGATTATCTATTCTCCCCACTCGATCATGCCCCTTGGCATGGTTGTACACCTACCGATTTGGTTTTTCCCTTTTTCTTATTTGCGGTAGGTAATGCTATGTCATTTGTGATGCCTCGTTTCGAAAAAGAAGGGACATCTTATATGTTAAAGAAAGTTATTAAACGGACTTTTTTGATATTCTTGATTGGCGTATTCCTCAATTGGTGTCCTTTTGTAAGATGGAGCGACAATGGATTAGTGCCAAAGCCATGGGAAATGGTAAGGATAATGGGGGTATTACAGCGTATTGCTTTATGCTACTTTTCTGCATCTTTGATTGTTTATTTCTTCAAATTACGAGGCGCCTTTTTGATAGGTTGTATTCTATTGTTATTTTATTGGGTAGTCAATATTTTGTTGGGAAATAATACAGACCCTTTCAGCCTAAATGGTTACTTCGGAACTGCAATAGATACAAAGTTGCTTGGCATTTCTCATCTTTATAAGGGCGAAGGAGTTTCCTTCGATCCCGAAGGATTAGCGAGTACACCCGCTGCAATTGTGCAGGTTCTATTCGGTTATTTGGTTGGTCATTATATTCAGACTAAAGGCAAGACCTATGAGATGGTGACCAATCTGTTTGTGGCGGGGGTAGTATTGGTATGTGCGGGTTTTTGTTGGGATTATGTATATCCAATCACTAAGAAGACATGGTCGAGTAGTTATACTGTTTACACAACAGGACTTGCCACAATTACGTTGGCATTATTGATTTACGTAATTGAGTTTAAGGAATCAAGAGGGGCATGGAGCCGTTTCTTCGATGTGTTTGGAAAGAATCCTCTGTTTATCTTCGTGTTAAGTGGATTTCTTCCGAGGGTACTTGCTCTTTTGCGATGGACAGACCATCTTGATGAGACGGGAAAGGCGGTATTTACCACACCCTTCAATTGGTTTTATCTACATGTTTGCAAGAATGTTGCGGATGATTTACGGATTGGCTCATTGTTATACGCCCTCTGTATGATTGCTTTTTATTGGTCGATAGTATATTTTTTGGATAAAAAGAAGGTTTATATAAAGGTGTGAAGGACTTTTAAAGTCGGTGATAATAATTGTTACAAGACGAAACATTACTTTTTGAGTAAGTAGGCTGTATACTTTTCAAATTTTTCTATTTGATTAATAAATGATGGCAAAAATGTAATTAGTTCTTCTAACTTACTTGTGACACTATCAAGCACTACTATAATAATAGGATATAGCTCCAGATTTTGTTGGAACATCAGATTTTTATCTATGGTTAATAAAATATCGAATTTATTTTCAACACAATAGGCCATTAGTTTACCATTTTTCGTTCCACTTAGTCCTAACTCCCTCACTGTAAATACATCGAATACATTCAAATGATTTTTTAGTCGTTTGGTAACACATTCGTCAAGCAAAATTTTCATGAAGTATGTTTGAGGATGTTTCGATTAGTTTTTGTGACATTTCCAATACTTTGATAACCTGCAATTTACTTACACCTTCAAAGTCCTCTAGAAAAGTTTCTATAGAATCTCCTGTTTCCAAATAATCAAATAGATTTTTTATTGGAACTCTTGT
>CANCPA010000167.1 GCA_947379895.1 Chitinophagaceae bacterium
GTTGACCCTTGTTTCAAATGCTACCGGTTCGGCTCTGATACAGGATAATGGAGGAACACTTTCTGGTAAGGCATACATACAGCATTATACGAGTGGTGCGAATGGTTACCATCATTTCAGTAGTCCTGTTAGTGGTGCTACTGTAAGTACTTGGTCAAGCTCATTCCCAATTACAGGGGCTAATAATGCAACTGCTTGGGTGCAAAGCAAAGTAGGGACCTTGCAAATTTATAATGAAGTAGCGAATGCGACTTCTCTGTTAGATTCAGGTTATTATAACTATACATCCTTGGCAGGAGCTTTGACAGCAGGTAAAGGATTCACGGCGTGGTTAAATAGCCTACCAACCTTAAATACCTTTGGCACACCAAATACGGGTACAATTACCATTCCTGTTACCAAAACAGCAGGTACAAAGGACCCACGTGGATGGAACTTTGTTGGTAATCCATATCCGAGTCCTATTAGTTGGACAGCATTGAAGTCGCTCAATCCAGGATTGTTCGGTGATGCATCTTGTTACTTGTGGAAATCTACAGGTGGTAAGAACGGAGTATGGAAAGCTTATAATGGAACAGAAGGTGTAAATGGTAGTGGTGATATCATCAACTCATCACTAGGGTTCTTCATATATGTGAATGCTAGTAGCACACTTACCTTCAATAATAGTGTGAGGAACTATAATTATCTGTCTCCCGAAATCTTCGGAGCAACTACTGTTGCTAATCAAATTAGAGTTTCGGTAAATGATGTAGTAAGTGGAGAAACCGATGAGGCGGTAGCCTATTCAAATAGCTATGGTGCTTCTTTCTCAAGAAAGATGGCACAACCTATTGAGGCGACAAACCCAACTATTGCTTTCAATGTAAAAGGCTCAAAGGCAGCTATCAATATATTGAAGAATATTAATGCAGAAACTGAATTGCCTTTAATAGTTAGTACACCTGTTGCAGGTAGTTATACGTTGAATATTACAGCTAACAATACCAGTCTTCCAGTTTATCTGAAAGATGCAGTAACAGGTACTTATACTGATATAAAGGCAGCAGGTGAGGTATTTATCACAACAACTGCTACAGAAACAGCAAACAGGTTCAGTCTAGTGTTTAAGGCGCCTACTCAAGAGGCAAATGCTGCTTACAATGTATTTGCAAAGGACAATAATATTATAGTGACAAATCCGGTTACTACAGGAGCAACGATAGTCGTTTACAATACTTTGGGGCAGCAAGTGGCAAGGGCAATTATGTCGGGAACTACCCAAATAATTCCTGTTAACTCGGCTTCATCACATTATGTAGTGAAGATATTGGACAGCAAGGGAGCGAAAGTGGTAAAACAAGTAGTCATTAAATAATGGAAATTTACAGTTTGAAGCTTACTAGATACATTTTACCTGGATTAAAGTAAATATGAACATAAAACGTTTCGGAACAGCAAGGTTCCGAAACGTTTTTGTTTTACTACTATTCAGTGGTCAAATAAGGAGCAATTTTTTGGAACAAAGCCTCTTTGATAAATACTATCTTCTTGATGTCCTCTACCGATTGATATTTCCCATGTTGTATTCGATACAAAACTATCGCCTTCGCCACATTCTTTTCAATGTAAGGATGTGAACTCAAATCATAATCTGTAGCTGTATTGATGTTTATCTTAGTAGTAATTGACGGTTTCAGTTGCAGAAAAGGTACTATCAAAGCATATTCTGAATCTGTGATGCCATTCGTTTCTCTTATCTGTTCAACAGTAAGAAAGCCCCCTAATTTTTCCCGATACTTGATGATTCTATATTGTAGTCCGTTAATCATTCCAGGAAGTATCTTTAGTTCTTCAATTGTGGCGGTATTAATATCTACAATATGTGGCTTTTCAATTTCCTTCTTATAGGATTGGTAACTTTTTTTAAGGGGTTCTGTATTGACAATATGAATATAGGGTAGAATCCTTTCTGCCTCATTTTCTTGAATGCCCCAAATCTTTTTGATATCCTCTGACTGTCTGAATTTGCCTCCCTTATTTCGATAATTCAAGATAGTCTTGATAGTCTTTGCCCTCAATCCTAAACGATGCCATCCTGACTCATCAACTGTATTTGGGTCAAAGTTGAATGGTTCGAAAATTATTTTTTCACTCGCCTCTTCTGAATGGTAGCGTGAATTGTAGTTGCTATCAGAATTTGAATGATTATGCTGCTGTAGTTGTTCCACTTCTTTTAATAGCACCTTATCAATTACAGGTTTTGGTTTTGTGGATTTATACCAAATGGGGAATGCTATAAAGAATGCAATCAACACTAATAGGATAATGGCACTGTTCCTTTCCCTAACAGAAAAGGTGAAGTAATCTTTTAGAATCTTTTTCATAACCCAAAAGGGTATTACTCAAAATGGCAGCTAATCCATTTCAATGATGAGTCCGTCGTATGCTAAACGAATTCCATTGGGCAATTCATTATTAATAGCATCATTCAAGCCAAGCTGATGACTGATATGTGTAAAATAAGCCTGTTCTACTCCTAATTCTTGAGCTAAAGCGATTGCCTCACTCAATGTAAAATGTGACAAATGCTTTTCCTTTCTCAATGCATTTACCACCAAAATCTTTGAACCTTTTATCTTTTCTTTCTCTTCTTCGTCAATTCTGTTTGCGTCGGTGATATAGGTAAAATCTCCAATCCGATACCCATAAACAGGCATACGTAAATGCCAAACTAAGATAGGAATGATTGGTATGTCATTAATTGAAAAAGGTGTCAAATCAATTCTATGCAACTTGATGTCGGGTAAACCGGGTAATTTATTTTCAGTAAAAGCATAATAAAAGTCAGTTCTAAGGTGTTTCTCCGTTAATTCGTTGGCATAGATATGTATCGAATTTTGTTGAAAATAGTTATAAGGACGAATATCATCGAGTCCTCCAATGTGGTCTTTATGTGGGTGCGTATATAATACGGCATCCAATTTATTGTTATCAATTCGCAACATCTGATACCTGAAATCAGTTGTCGTATCAATCACAAGGGTTGTTTGTTCGGTTTTGACAAGTACACTACTTCTAAGTCGTTTGTCTTTTGGGTTATTAGACACACATACTTCGCACTTGCATCCAATCATAGGAACGCCGCTGCTTGTGCCTGTGCCAAGAAATGTTATTGAAAATGGAGGTGTATTCACTGCCCAAAACTAAGGTGAAAGATTTAAGATTCAGTCTTCTCTTCAAAAGGAATTTCAAGAGGAGTTGCAGGAGGTGGTATAATTCGTTTATTTACCTCATCAAAAAGCCGTTGACTGTCAAGTGTTAGTTTGTCATAGTTAATGTCAATTTGAGGTATCAAATCAATTAAAGTATTGATACGTCCTTCCACATCTAAAAACTTATTTAACACCACAATCTTCTTTGCCTCTAACAAACACCACCCACTCTGAAACGTCCCCCTTTCATAACGAACAACATATTCGCTCTGTGATAAGATAGCCTCTAATTTTTGTAAACTCTGCTGATTAAATTTCATAAAAATAATCTTTAATAATAAATACTTTCAACACTAAGAAAACAAGGGAAAAACAAGGGACACAAAGTTTTCTAATAAAATTGAGCAATAAGGATAGGTATAAAAACATGTACTCCTACTTAATAACTTCATTACAGAAAAGCGTCTCAAAATGCTATGAAGTAGCATTCCTATGTGACCTGCTTTTCAATAAAAAAAGAAATAATCTATCACATTTCTATGTGGCTATGTGCCTATGTGGTAGCCTTTTCCCTTTTCTTAAAGTATATAATAGTAACATAAACTTCTTTATTCCAAACTTTGTGTTCCCTGTGGTAAAAGATACTTACCTAATTTAAAATTCAAAACGTAAAATTTAAAATAAAAAATTACTTCCTTTCCACAAACACCTCACCCAAAAACTCCTTTAAAATATTCTCCGTTTCTACACATGCTTTTTCTAAAACATCATTCAGGATGACCTTATCAAAATGATGCTTGAACGACAATTCATACGCAGCCTTATTCACCCTTGTCTGCAAACTCTCTTCTGTCTCAGTACCTCTACTTGCCAAACGAATTTTTAATGCATCTATATTCGGTGGTTCAATAAACAGACTCAATGAATCGCCTTGAAATTGTTTCTGCACATGAATTGCCCCCTTCACATCAATGTCAAGCATCGGAATCTTACCTGCATTCCAAATTCTATCCAATTCTGTTTTTAAAGTACCATAATAGGTACCTTGATACACCATTTCCCATTCAAGAAAAGCCTGTTCAGTAATCTTTTGATTGAAGTCTTCCGCCTCTAAGAAATAATAATCTACACCATCTTTTTCCTGACCACGAATCTTCCTTGTAGTTGCAGATATTGAAAACGAAAGCACAGGGTATTTCTCTAATAAATACCTTGTAATAGATGTCTTGCCCGCACCCGAAGGGGCTGTTATAATAATTAATTTCTTAACCACAAGTTTAATTGATAATTAATAATTGATGATGGTTAGTGTTCTTCCTCTCAAAAACAAAACCATTTTAATTTCAAACCCAAAACTTACAACTTATAACCTACAACCTACAACTTCTTATGGCTGCCATCGCAAAAAGGAGGATTCTTTGTGTGCTTACAATTACACAACCATACTTCGCCATCCTCTTCTGCAGTAAATTTCAAACTCTTGAAAGGCATTACAACCTCTCCATTTTCTTCTGTAGCTAATGTTTTATGACTGCCATCACAAAATGGATTCTTAACACTTAGTCCACAGGTACACCATGCATAACTCTTACCTTTTTCAACGGTAACACCTGTTGGATTCGGTGCAAATACTTTAGGAAATTCACTCATAATTTTTTATTTAATGTTTTAATATTCATTTTACTACAAAGAAACAAGGGAGAAACTAAGGACACTAAGATTCCTTTTCAAATATTACAGATTTATGTCAAATAAATCCATAAAATTTCATGTGACTTTATAACTTCTTTTCAAAAAGTCGTTCAAAATGCTACGAAGTAGGATTCCTATGTGAACTTCTCTTCAATAAAGCACAAGAAAAAACTATGTATTTACTATGTGTCTATTGTGCCTATGTGTTGAGCTTTTCTTTTTTATACAAGTTATTTAATCAAAAAAATGAACCCCTTCTTTTCTCACTTTGTGAAAATCTTTGTTTTCTTTGTGGTAAAACACCTAATCTCTGTTTCGGCACGAATTAAAGGGAATTTCTTCAATTATTTCAAATCAGGCATCAATACTTCCTTAGAATCCTTGATTATAAAGGAAAGTCTGTAGAAATCTATGTTTTCTGCTGCCCACGGGTCTTGAATTTTCCACTCCCTAAATGTATCATTACTCACAATCAAACAATGATTTGTTTTGATGTATTGAATCAAGAACATATCCGCAGAAGTCTCCTTCGGCGATTCCATATATTTTGAAATCTGCTTTACCTTTTCCATGCTTGCGGGGTCATCAATTTTATGTCGTAGAGAGGCATCTGCAATAACAATGATATCCGAGAATCCCTTTGTCTTTAAAAATTCAATCATCAATACAATGTTTTGGGCATGTACTTTCTTATCTATTCTTCCTGCATTATTGTGTGCCACATTACTTGCATCTAAAACAATGGAACGGTCTTGCATTTGATTAATTTCAAAGAATTCGCCGTCTGCATTATAGTCTCCAAACTTCTTTACCTGTTCACTCTTAGCTAAGAAGTCAGCAATATCATTCACATTATTTATGCCGATTATAAACCACTCAGGCATCTCCTTAGTTTCGGAATATTTATATTCTTCTAGGGTTGTTTGCAGGATAGTATTTAGTTTATTCAACGAAATCTTCTTGCCCTGTTCAATCTTAGAAAGAATCACTAATAAAACCCGTTGGTCATGTGTCGAATTATCTTTCTTGACATATTCCAATTCCTTGTATTTATTATAGTCGAAGGCATCCCGTATCTTAAGGTCATTCGCTAACTTTAAATCTGCATAAATTCTGAATCCTCGTTTACCTGCATCTACAAATTCGAGATATGTAGGAAATCCCAATTCATTGGCTGCGGCATAAAGATTCGCATCAACAAATCCTTTATTGAAAGCCTCAATCAATCCTGCGAAGTCTTTGAAATTATTCTTTTGAGAATAGGTATATAAATCAAAAGGATTATTAATAGGTACTGCAATCTTTAATAAGTCAGGATTCTTGTCTATCAACTCTTTATAAATCGTGTATCCTGCAATGAAACCCTTTTTCTTCATCGTTTCAAAAGTAGCAAGGTCATTGATGCCTGCCTCTTTAACAAGCACATATTCATCATGTTTGGAATAGCCTTCCGCTAATGCCTCGTAATAAAATGCTGCAGATTTAAATCCCTTTTCTTGTGCACTTATAAACGCATCTAATGTTTTATATCCCTCTGTTTTATGGAGCAATAAACAGGCATTATAGTAAATGGCAAAAGCTGCCGTCAGTGGATCTTCATTATTGACGATGAATACAGTATCAGTCTGATTGATGTCGATGAATTTGCACATGTCATTCAGACTTTCAAATTCCATTTGTGCAGCCATCTGTTGCACTTTCATTGCGTAATAATTGCATTGTTCTTTTTTCATTTTAATCTATTTTATACGTTAATCAACGCTTATATGTTTTCTTACTGCTATAATTTCTTCTTGTTCTGAAGGATTTTCTATTTCATCAAACTCTCCCGTTGCTAATTCAAAGCCCGTGACTTCATTGGTAAACAGCATTATTGGAAAAGTAAAATTGTCCATCGTTCCATATAAGGTTTCAAAAAGGTTAAATTCTTCCTCAGTAATTACCCCATTTTCTTTATAGAACTTCCAAATGATCATCGGCGAAACTTCTCCCATATAGAGTGTTATGTTGCATTGCAATTCTTTAATGCTTTTTACATGATTCAAAATCGGATTGTCGTCTATTGCTGCAGAGAGTTCAGGTAAGGTTGGCATTAATTGATTAACAAAATATTCCCTGCCATTTGATTGGTAGCATAAGGTTGCCCAATCATCACATGCTTTCCTAAATGATTGAGTAGTAAGTGCCAATTGCTTTTTTACTGTGCTAAGTTGTGTTGGAGTTAGGCTATTCATATTCGGGAAATCAAAACTCTTGATTAAGTAGGGCACATCTTCTTCAATATCCTCAACCCTAGTAGCAACCAATGTTTCAAAGTAGTTTTCATGAAAAAAGCCATCAGGCATCAACCATATTGAATTCTTTTTTGCCTTAATCGGAAGTTCATTATACAATACATCCCAAGCGGCCACATGACTCTCCGTTTCAACACCCGGGATTCCTCCAATATTATGTATCTCAAAAACATCACGTTCAAATAGATTATCTAATCCAGCAAAGCCATGACGATGATTGCTTATTTCCAATTCATACAATCGCTCATCAATCATTGTTTCAATTGCTTTCTCAAGTTTCTTTACAGCAAGAAATACATTGTTTGAAGGATGTTTGAGCGATTTAAGTTGCTTTTGTTGGTCGAAATAGAATTCAAGATGTGCTATTAATTCAGGATTACAGAAATGACTATTATAGAGAATCTTTGCTTTTTTGGCTAAAGGTTGGTTTCTGATTACATTTTCTATCGTCATTATTAAAGATGTGGAACCTACCACATTCAACATATCGCTTAATAAGTAGCCAACTCGTATCTGAATGGCAAAACCAGTTTCTTCAAATTCAGGACTAGAAAAGTCGAGTTGTAGGCAACGCATAATCTTTCATTTAATGCAAGTGTAGTCTTTATTAAATGGAAAACGTTTTATATTAATTTATATTGACTCCCCGTAAAAAAAAGAAATGGTTCATTTGCTCCATACTGACTATATGTTGCATCATACAAGCTATCTAATACGATGATTCTCACCTTATTTTGCTCGCTTTAATTTATGGACAAATTGTTACGTTTTGGTATAGTAGTAGATTCTGATTGTAAGGTCTTTTATTAGATGAAATGGATACTAAAATTAAACTTTTGAAGGCAAATTCAGTTTAATAGCTATTCTTAATTTAAAGCACTATAAAAAGTAGTTGTATGAAAAAAAATGGTTTAAAAAATGTGTTGACCTGTTTGTTAATGGTCTTGTTTCTATCTCAAAGCTTTGCATTGGTAAAGCCGAACAGTCTCTTCTCTAATAATATGGTGTTGCAAAGGGGCGTTACCGTACCTATTTGGGGAACTGCAAATGATGGTGAAAAAGTAACTGTAGAATTTAATGGTCAAAAAGTAACTACCGTAGCTAAAGATGGCAAATGGAAGGTGAGTCTAAAGGCCTTGAAGGCAAATAATAAGCCCCAAACAATGACTATCACAGGTGAAAACACCATTAAGATAGAAAATATATTGGTGGGTGAAGTTTGGGTTTGTAGTGGTCAAAGCAATATGGAAATGTCTATTTCATCCGCTTGGCCTAAGCCTATAACAAATGTGAAGGAAGAAATTGAAAATGCTAATTATCCTGAAATTCGGCAGTATCATATTGCCAAAAAAGCATCTGACACCTTAGTGAGCGATGCTAATACTACTTGGGTCGTTTGTGATACCACCACTATAAAGGATTTTACTGCGGTCGGCTACTTTTTTGGCCGTGATTTATACAAATCCTTAAAAGTACCAATTGGTTTATTATTCACTGCATGGGGTGGTACTCCTGCCGAAAATTGGACCACTAGAACTTCTTTGGAATCTAATCCTGAATTGAAACCTATTGTTGACGCTTATGAAAGGGCTGTAAAAAACTACCCGAAAGCAGTAGAAAATTATAAAAAGATTCAAGATTCATTAATGGCAAAATGGAAAACAGAATATGCTGATGCAAGATTGGCTAAAAAGCCTCTTCCAAGAAGGCCTGAGGCACCTCGTAATCCTGCCGGTGGTGCGGGTGGTTTGTATAATGCCATGATTAATCCGTTGATTCCTTATGCAATTAAGGGCGCTATATGGTATCAGGGTGAGGCTAATAGTGGAAGGGCAAAAGTTTATCGTACCCTTTTTCCTACTATGATTAATGATTGGAGAAAAAATTGGAATCAAGGAGAGTTTCCTTTCTTGTTTGTTCAAATTGCCCCTCATCAAGGAATGAGCCCTGAAATAAGGGAGGCACAATTGCTTACTTTAAGCAAAGTTCCAAATACAGGAATGGCTGTTACCACCGATTGCGGCGATTCAATTATGATTCACCCTACCCTTAAGCAACCTGTAGGAAACCGTCTTCAATTGGCTGCAAGGGCTTTGGCATACAACGAAAAGATTGAGTATTCTGGCCCATTATATAAAGGATTTGAAGTGAAGGATAATACCATCGAAATCTCCTTTACACATACAGGAAAGGGATTGTTGGCGAAGGATGGTGATTTGACTGGTTTCACAATTGCAGGTGATGATAAAAAATTTGTGTCTGCAAAAGCAGTCATCAAAGGTGATAAGATAATCGTTTCTAGTAGTGAGGTTGCTGCTCCTAAAGCCGCAAGATTTGGCTGGAATAATATTCCGGTCAATAATTTTTATAATATCGAAGGATTGCCTGCCTCTCCGTTTAGGACTGATGTGGACTAGTATGCTGATATTATTTTAGACGTTTGTAAAAAAATAAAACAAATAAATAGTTACATGAAAAAACATAGATTATATCACGGTTTGACCTTACTTTTTACAGTCATTTTTATGGCTCAAGGTTTTGCCTTAGTCAAACCTAACAGTCTTTTCTCAAATAATATGGTGTTACAACGGGGTGTTTCGGTGCCAATTTGGGGCACAGCCAATGAGGGCGAAAAAGTTACTGTAGAATTTAATGGTCAAAAAGTAACTACCGTAGCAAAGGATGGTAAATGGAAATTGAATTTAAAAGCATTGAAGGCGAATAGCAAGCCTTCTGTAATGACTATCACAGGAGAAAATACCATTAAGATAGAAAATATTTTGGTGGGTGAAGTTTGGGTTTGTAGTGGTCAAAGCAATATGGAAATGTTGATTTCATCTGCAATTCCAAAACCAATTACTAATGTAAAAGAGGAGATTGCGGCAGCCAATTATCCTGAAATACGTCAATTTCATGTAAAAAGAAACGCAACTGAAACTATGGTTGAAGACGCTAATTCAAATTGGGTAATTTGTGATACAGTTTCTGTAAAGTATTTCACGGCAGTAGGTTATTTTTTCGCTAGAGACCTTTACAAACACCTAAATGTTCCTATCGGTATTCTCTTTTCTTCTGTAGGTGGTACGCCTGCAGAAGATTGGACAAGAAGAGAGGCACTAGAGGCAAATCCTGAATTGAAAGTTTTGGTGAATGAACACGAAAAAGCACTTCAATGGTATCCTGCTGCTTTGGAAAAATTCAATAAAAATAAGGAACAATTAATGGCTAAATGGGCAGCAGACACCCTTGTTGCTTTTAATGCACATAAGCCATTTCCCAAAAAGCCTACTCCACCCCGGAATGCACATGAAGGTGCAGGTGGTTTGTATAATGCGATGATTAATCCCCTAATTCCATACGCAATAAAGGGGGTGCTTTGGTATCAGGGAGAATCTAATAGACCAAATCCAAAGCAATATAGAACCTTGTTTCCTACATTAATTAATGATTGGAGAAAGACTTGGAATCAAGGCGAATTTCCATTTTTGTATGTGCAAGTTGCTCCTTACAGAGATATGCCGCCTGAAATAAGGGAGTCTCAATTGCTTACTTTGGATAAGGTTTCAAATATCGCAATGGCTGTAATCACCGATTGTGGTGACTCTGCTGAGATACATCCTGCCTATAAGCAACCGGTAGGCTACAGGTTACAATTAGCCGCTAGGGCTTTGGCTTACAAAGAAAAGATTGAATATTCGGGTCCTTTATATAAAGGTTTTGAAGTAAAGGATAATACCATCGAAATTTCGTTTACTCATGTAGGAAAAGGATTATTGGCGAAGGATGGCGATTTAACTGGTTTCAGAATTGCGGGTGATGATAAGAAATTTGTGAATGCAAAAGCAGTCATTAAGGGAGATAAATTAGTAGTATC
>CANCPA010000168.1 GCA_947379895.1 Chitinophagaceae bacterium
TGCTTGACCCCGACAATAACTTATTGACGTTTGGACAAAGTGTTTGATAAGTCCTGCAATTTGACAAGATCATGACGAATACAGAAGTATCAAACATTAGTGTTTAGGTGAAGGCTTGCCGACGGAAGTAATTGAGCAATGGCACTTTCTTTTAGGAGAAGTTTACGCAACATAAACTTTCTTTTTAAGTCAATAACTGTAGTTAATAGATAGCAAACAGACGACGATACAAATTTCACTTTCAACTAGAAAATAGAATAGAATGGTAACATTAAACTTCTCTCCTTTTCCTGTATTAACGACTAAAACGCTTACTCTGAGACAATTATCGATAGATGACAAGCAAAACATATTTGCCTTGCGTTCTGACCAAGAAATAAATAAATATCTTGAAAGAGAACCTAGCAAGTCTATTGATGATGCAATCAACTTTATCAACAAGATTAATGATAACATAAAAAATAATAACTCGATTTATTGGGTCATTAGCTTGACAACAACAAAAACTGTAGTTGGTACAATTTGCCTTTTTGACTTTTCAACCGAAAAAGAAAGTTGTGAAATCGGGTATGAACTAATGACATCATTTCAAGGACGAGGAATTATGTTTGAAGCTGTAGAAGTGGTAATTGATTACGCTTTTCAAACATTGCAATTACAAAAAATATTTGCATTCACCCATAGCGAAAATTTAAATTCAATTAAACTATTGTCAAAATTCAACTTTCACAAATATAAAGAGGCAGACAAAGAAAATCCTAAGTTTTCAATCTTCACATTGACACATTCAAGTTAAGTAATATAGAAAACCTAATCACAAGAAATGGTCTAAATCTCAAGAACATCTATTAAATTGGAATAAGGAAGTTATTAGACAAATGCACCTTTATTTAAAATTGATATTGCAGGCATAATACGTTTTAATAATTGTTTATAGATTTGAAAATTGAACAGGTATTTATTTATGTTTACTGACAAACATATCTGCAACCTTATCTAGACTACAATCAGTATTAAGTCTAATTAAAAGACAAAATGATTTCTTAAAAAATATTCCAATCAGACTGTGATATATTACGCTGTTATGCGTATAATGAATAAATAACAATTAAAATGGTTAATGTAACAATTAGAGAGGATGACTAAAAACTTAAAGCCTGACATTTTTCTTTCGGTCATTGAAACGAATAAAGGGATTATTTACAAAGTGGCTAATTCATATTGTAAAGACACTGAAGATAGACAAGACCTTGTACAGGAAATTGTTCTTAAATTATGGAAATCATTTGATAGCTATGATGAAAGTTTTAGGCATTCAACTTGGATTTACCGAATTGCTTTAAATACTGCAATTTCATTTTACAGAAAGGAAAAATCAAGAAAGGACATTGCTAACCCTTTTTCTGAAAGCTTATTTAACATTGCTGACATTGATAATAAAAAACAGATAGAGGAAAGCACCGCTTTTTTAAATCAGTTCATTTCTGAACTTAAAGAGCTTGACAAAGCACTTATGTTACTTTATTTGGAAGAAAAAAGCCATAAAGAAATGGCGGAAATCATTGGCATTACAGAAACAAACGTAGCAACAAAAATTGGAAGAATTAAGACTATTTTAAAACATAAATTTTCACAACTATCAAATTAATAATTATGGAAGAAACTAATTTTATTCATTTATGGAAAGAACAATATGAAAAAATTGATCAATCATTGGTCATTAACAATCATCTTTTAAAAGAAGTAATCAATCAGAAAACTGAATCGGCCATACAGTCTACAATCCGGTTTAAGGTAAGAGGAATCATAATCGCGATTGTTTATTTACTTTTTTTAGGCATAGTACTATTCATTGCAATCTCTCATTATTCTTCTGCTGCAAATTATTTTATCATTTCTATGGGTGCCATATTTCTAATCAACACAAAAGCTTTATTTGACTACATTAAGCATTTAGTATGTGCAAATAATATAAATTATAATGGAAGTATTACAGAGATACAGCAAAAATTAACCAAATTGCAATTGTCTATCTTACAACATAGTCGTTTTATGGTTTTACAATTCCCATTTTGGACAACCTTTTACTTAAGCGACAGCTGGTTTCCGCATACTGTAAGTTGGGGTTATATAATAATACAATTTTCACTGACTAGTTCCTTCACATTCTTAGCCTATTGGCTATATAAAAATCAGACAATGGAGAACGCAAATAAAAAATGGGTAAAGACTCTAATTGAAGGCTCAGGGGGGAAATCCATTATAAAAGCAATTGCGTTTTACAAAGAACTTGAAAATTTTAACCTAGCTAACTAATTGCTTGAGAAAGGATATAAATGTATCAAAATTATTAATGTCAAATAAAGTAAGGCAATGAGCTAATTAAGTATTACACCTGAAATGTACATTTACTGCTTTTGGGAAGTGACATCACTATTTTGGTTTAAAGCTTACCTACATTAAGGCATCGCTTTCATTTCCATTAATCCTAGATTACACAATAGGACACTATTACAATTCACAACTACTTCAAACACAAGCTTTTACTTTATTTTTTTGTCTTCAACGTAATTTATTATGTCTTCAGTCAAAAAATCTGTATAAAAATTTGTCTTTTTTGTATTTATGAATTTCATAACGTGTCTATTGCGTAATCTGGGTTAATTTGCTGCCAAATTGATAAAATGAGTATTTTAATTTCACCAAAACAGTTTTACAATCCTTTCATTCAGATCAGGTACTTATCTTTGAAAAAATTTTATTAGTGAAATTACTTTATAGCCTCATTATTATTTGTCTCGTTTCTTTTACTTCATGCAACACTTTGGATGTATTTGAAAAAACAGCATCATTTCCTGCTTTTCAATGGAATGCTAACAATAAACCGACTTTTAACTTTACAATCAGCGATACAAATTCCTTGTATAATATATACTTGGTTGTTCGCCATGCAGATAACTATCATTTCAATAATTTATGGGTCAATGTAACTACACAGGCACCAAGTTCAGCGGCTGTGTCTCAAAAATTAGAACTGATATTGGCAAATAACGGTAAGGGTTGGTTAGGAAGTGGTATTGATGACATTTTCACTCATCGAGTTAGAATTACACGTGACCCAATAAAATTAAGAAAGGGGGATTATCATTTTACACTACAGCAGATAATGCGAGAGAACCCGCTCGAATCAGTGTTAGATGCAGGCATTCGTGTAGAAAAGACAACCTTATGACAGGTAATATAAAGAAAAAATTGATTGTAGTCACTGTTGTTTATTGGGTATTACTCACATACATGATTGCGGCTTTAATTTGGTGGTTCGTTGCCCTTCAAAATCAAAATGCATTGATGGCAACTATGCGTTTGGCAGAGCTAAAACTTGACGATTCACATTATATTGAAAAGGTAAACATAATTGAGGATGCCCGTAAAAGAAAGGTTGCACAATATATTGGTGAGGGTTCTACTTTTTTAGCCTTAATTATCATCGGGGCATTATTTGTTTTTAGGGCAACAAGAAGGCAAATTAGATTGTCGCAACAACAACAGAATTTCATGATGGCAGTTACTCATGAGCTAAAAACGCCAATTGCTGTTGCCCAATTAAACCTAGAAACTCTTCAAAAGAGAAAACTTGATGAAGATACTAAACAAAAATTGCTTCATAATACTATTCAAGAAGCAACAAGATTGAACGCTTTATGCAATAACATTTTATTTGCAGCACAATTAGATTCGGGCGTCTACAAATCGTCGAAACAAGAATTGAGTTGGACAGATATAGTTGCCGAAAGTTCAGATAATTTCATCATGCGATTTCCCAAAAGAAAGATTATTAAAGATATTGAGGAGGGAATTTATGTTTTAGGAGAAGAACTATTACTTCAAATGTTAGTCAATAACTTAATAGAAAACGCCATTAAGTATTCTCCTACGGATGCGGCTATCATGATTGGACTATCAAAAAATAACAATAAAACTATATTAACAGTAGCCGACGAAGGAATTGGCATTCCTGATGAAGAAAAGAAGCGAGTTTTGGAAAAGTTTTATCGAACTGGCGACGAAAAAACTAGAAGTACAAAGGGGACAGGATTGGGATTATATCTTTGTAAAAAGATCATTCAAGGGCATAAGGGTACGATAACAATCACGGATAATAATCCAAAAGGAAGTATTTTTACTGTCATTATAGATTATTATCAACTCAAAGACGGTTAAACAAACAATTAAAAACTACATGATGAACAGTACTAGAGGCAATATATTATTGGTAGATGACGAGGAAAATATGCATGAAGCTTTAAAGCTCAATCTTGAAATTGAAGGCTACACTGTAACAAGTGCATTCAACGGTACTCAGGCCTTGAAATGCATTGCTAACGAATATTTTGATTTAGTTGTTCTCGATGTAATGATGCCCGAAGTTGATGGTATTACTGTTGCCGAAACAATGCGTATCAATAATATGGACACTCCAATCCTGATGTTGAGTGCCAAGAATTCTAGTGTTGATAAGGTTTTAGGACTCAAGAAGGGAGCTGATGATTATTTGACAAAGCCCTTTAACTTGGATGAATTATTACTTCGTATTGAAAAATTAATTACCAAAAATCTAAAGATTCAAGATAAGAGTGGTATTGGGAACACTTATACTTTTGGAAACAATACAATTGACTTTAATGCACAGTCGGCTATAAATCATGAAGGCCACACTATTGAATTGAGTAAGAAGGAAACGATGCTATTAAAACTTTTAATAGAAAATAAGGGTGATGTAGTAACAAGGGAAAGGATTTTGCAAGTAGTATGGGGCTATAACATTTTTCCTACTACAAGAACAATTGATAACTTCATCTTAAGTTTCAGAAAAAACTTTGAAATAGATAGTCGTAACCCTGAACATTTCTTTTCAGTGAGAAGTGTAGGCTATAAGTTTCTAGATTAGTGTTTTGAAAATAACTATAGCTTAAAAGGTTTCACAACTGAGAAACAATTAAAACATAATTGACATTTAATTAAACATACATCAGCTGTATGATAATTCAGTATCCTTAGAAATTCCAACCAAATTTCAATAAGTTTTATATTAGCGAAGCATGACCGAATATCCTGAATTTCTTCTATTAAATCCTGACTGTAATGTATATTCTAATTCCCAAATGTAGGTTCCTGCATTTTGCAAAATACCATTTATACGACCATCCCAACCTTGCATATAAATATCTTGCGAATCATATACCTTGTATCCAAACCGATTATATACCGTAAAATGAATAGACTTTAATAATGATGTAGAACCACCAAAAGGACGTAAGAACTTATTTTGTCCTCCATATAAATTACTTTCAGGCATAAAAGCTGTAGGCAAATACACTGTATCGCAGTTGCCTTCACTAACAAGTTGTTTCTTTATACTATCCACTAAACAATTATTTGCGTTGTAAATATCAATTGTATAATTGCCGGCACTTAGATTCTCTGCAGTATTAAATAGGGTATCATAACCGTAATTCAAGAGATATTTATATGGCCCTTCATTCCCTGAGACCGTAGGAGATATTTTACCAAAAAATGGATGTATACAATTAGGGTTCTTTGTTTCTACTGTGGTAATTACCTTATTGCCCGAAACATAAACATACTTTGGTACAACTTGTTGTCCACACTGATTAGTGACAGTATAGTTGAAAGTTGCTACCCCTACATTTATACCTTTTACCAATCCATTTGCATTAATAGTGGCAATAGTAGGACTGATACAGGTCCACACTCCACCACTCGTTTTATTAGTTAATACAGTTGTGGATTGATTACATATAACTGAAGGACCGACAATTGGTTCAATTACGGGTAAATCTTGAAATGGAGACACTACAATGTTAGCACTTGCTGTGCACCCGTCTGCATTAGTAACAGCTACAAAATAAGTTCCGGAAACTGTTACTGGATTAGTAGCAAGTTGTGTTAAGGCGGCATCCGAATAAAAAGCGACCACTAATCCAGTGAGATTACTAGTAATTCCATTATTTAGATTATAAGCTTTTACACCACAAGGTGTGGAATTTTGTTTGGTAGTAACGATTGGCACGGATTTGAAATTATTTATTACTACACTAGCTGAGGCTTTACAGCCATTAGTATTCGTTGCTTTAATGAAGTAAGTACCTGCGACAGTAATTGGATTGACAGTAGAAATAGTCAATGCAGCATCAGTATAATAAGTAAAGGAAAGTCCTGTGGTATTGCTATTAATAGTAGAAGATAAATCGACAGATGAAACGCCACAGCTTGGCGAAATATTCTTTGTAGTTATTATTGGATTGCTATTTACAACCGCCTTATAAATATTACTTACTGCATTTGACTGAGTGACACAGGTTGAATTGCTTGTTAAATTACAAACTATTGCATCGCCACTATTTAATGAAGCATCAGCGTATGTAATTGTTCCATTACCAACATTAACTCCATTCTTAGTCCATTGAATAATAGGATTTGTCCCCCCATTAACAATATTTGCTGCAAAAGAAACGGTAGAACCCGCACAAACAGAATTTGCAGAAGGAGTTATCACAATTGACGGCACTAGCGAACTTGACACATTTATTTTGATACTATTACTATTAACTGTATTGGCAGTCTGACATGTGTTATTAGCAGTTAATATACAAGACACCACATCATTATTACTGAGCGAGGTGGTAGTAAAACTATTTGAATTAGTACCAGCATTTACGTTATTTATCTTCCATTGAAAAACAGGCAATGCCCCTTCATTAGTGGGAATAGCTGTGAATGTAACAGCTGATCCCGAACAAATTGCTGTGGTACTTGCTGATATAGTAATTGATGGTGTTACATTTTGAGTAGCTGTCAAAATTAAAGTAGCAGCACTATCACATCCTGCTGCATTTATTAAATGTGCGGTATAGGTACCTGCAGACGAATAGTTAGTTCCATTGAAAGTAAAAGAAGTTCCCGAACAAAAACTTGCATTAGTTATACTCGTTGTATTTTGTTTAATTGAAAGAATTAGGGTAGCGGCACTATCACAACCTTTTGCATTCGTGAGATGTGCAACGTAAGTACCAGCAGAACTATAAACTGTTCCATTGAAAGTATATGAACTACCTATACAAATACTTGCATTTGTGGTACTAGTTGTGTTTTGCTTTACTAATAAATTTAATGTAGCGGCACTATCACAACCATCCGAATTAGTTAGATGTGCTACATATGTACCTGTAATAGTATAGTTGGTTCCATTAAAAGTGTAACTACCACCCGCACAAATATTAGCATTTGTGATACTAGAACTTAAGGATTTGACAGTTAAAATTAACGTCGCTGCACTATCAAAACCTGCAATATTAGTGAGATGTGCCACAAATGTACCTGCTGAAGAATAAGTTGTACCATTGAAAGAATATGTATTTCCGGCACATATACTTGCCGTTGTAGTACTGACAGTATTTGACTTTACTATCAATATCAAAGTAGCAGCACTATCGCAACCTATTGAATTTGTAAGGTGCGCAATATAAGTTCCTGAAGAAGAATAGTTGGTTCCATTGAATGTATAAGTGCTACCCAAATTAATAGTTGCATTCGTAATACTTGCACTTAATGATTTAATGGACAGATTTAGAGTAGCAGCACTATCGCAGCCATTTGCATTTGTTAGATGCACAGTAAATGTTCCTGCTGATGTGTAGTTTGATCCATTAAAATTGTAGGAACTTCCTGCACAAATGCTAGCATTCGTAATGCTAGTCGTCAAGGACTTAACAGACAGATTTAATGTGGCAGTGCTATCACAGCTTACGGCATTTACAAGGTGTGCAGTATAAGTACCTCCTGTATTATAACTTGTACCATTGAAAGTATAGGTACTACCTGTACAAATACTTGCATTGGTGATGCTTGTAGAGGGAGATTTAACTGCTAAAACCAATGTAGCTGCACTGTCACATCCATCCGAATTTGTTAAATGTGCGATGTATGTACCGGCAGAGGAATAGATTGTTCCATTAAACAAATAAGAACTTCCTGTACAAATACTTGCTGTAGTAGTACTAGTTGAAGGAGACTTAACTTTCAATATTAATGTGGCGACACTATCGCACCCAATTGAATTAGTCAAATGTGCGATGTATGTACCGGCAGAGGAATAGATTGTTCCATTAAACAAATAAGTACTTCCTGTACAAATACTTGCTGTTGTAGTACTTGTTGAGGGAGATTTAATAGTCAATATCAAAGACGCAGCACTATCACAGCCTACAGAATTAATTAAATGTGCTACATAAGTACCCGCTGAAGAATAGACTGTTCCATTAAATAAATAAGTACTTCCTGTACAAATACTTGCAGTTGTAGTACTTGTTGAGGGGGATTTAGTGGTTAAAACCAAAGTAGCAGCACTATCACAGCCTACAGCATTTGTTAAATGAGCTGAATAAGTACCCGAAGTATTGTAAGCGGTGCCATTAAAGGGATAACTATCTCCAATACAAATACTTGCATTTGTTAGGCTAGTACTGACCGCTTTTACAGTCAAAACAAGGCTTGCTGCACTATCACAACCTTTACTATTTGTCAAGTGAGTAGTATAGGTACCTGCTGTTGTATAACTAGTCCCATTAAAAATGATTGAGCCACCTGTACAGATACTAGCAGCAGATGTAGAAACAGTAGGTTTATTTACTGTCAAAGACAAGGGATTACTTATTGCTGTATTTTTTGTACAAGCAGCCGCAACTCTTGTTAATTGACAAGAGACAGTGTCTTTATCATTTAAAGTTGCTGAGGAAAAAGAGCTAGAATTATTTCCCACATTAATACCATTTACTTGCCACTGATAGGTTGGGTTTGAACCTGCATCAACTGGAATTGCTGTAAAAGTGGTGTTGATTCCTGAGCAAATATTTGTTGTTGGAGTAGAAATAGAAATTGAAGGTGGATTATTAGCTAATACAGATTGAGTAATTGTATTACTAGTTGCAGTAGCGGTAGTCTGACACGGATGATTTGCCGTTAAAACACAGGAAATCACATCGTTATTATTCAGTCCATTTGTTGAATAAGTATTTCCTGTGCCCACATTGACTCCATTTTTTTTCCATTGATAAGTAGGTGCCCCCCCCCCGTTTGTGGGAGTTGCAGTGAAAGTTACATTAGCTCCAGGACAAATACTTCCTGAAGGATTCGCAACAATAGATAAAGAAGGAGTTGTTGAAATGCTTACGACAACTGGATTACTTGCTACCGAACAACCTGAAACATTGTAAACTACAGCTGTGTAAGTACCTGCTGTAGTAGGAGTGTAAGTAGTATCGATGGATTTTGTCCAGGCTTGAACCCTATGTTTACCTTCATCAACCACATAGATACTTCCATTTGGGGAAATTGTAAGACTTGAAGGTGTTAGTAATTTATCACCTGCACCTGCAGAAGAATTTACAATAGTGTGTGTACCGGTTGCCAGATTCCACTTTAACAAGTGGTTCATCGTGTTTGTAATAATACCGGCAGCTGGAAAAAAATCAGTTGCTGTAATATATAATGTATTTGTAGATTCGTCCAAAAACACGTCAGTTGGATAAGCAGGTTTGCCCGCACCACCAATATTTGCCAAGTCGGCAACAGTGTTAATTGCACCTGTTGCTTTTACATATTCTTGTACACGCTTATTATAAAAATCGGCTACAAAAATATTATTCAGCTTATCTACATATACGCCTGTAGGAAAGGATAATTCATTTGCCACTTTACCTGCTACGACTACTCCTGCAGTGACTGCAACTTTCCAAGGAGTCTTAGTACTCCATTCAACAATTCGATTATTTACCGAGGGCATTAGAGGACCTCTTCCTGCATCGGCAACATATACATTCGAATCTGAATCCACAAATATTCCTGCAGGATTACTTAATTGCAACAATGTACCACCATTATTATTCCCACCTGCGACTGTGGTTCCTACATTGCTTCCAGGAAGAAACTTCTGCACCCTACTATTGTCTTGGTCTGAAACGTATAAGGTTCCTGAACTAGACATAAAAATTCCATTTGGAAGTTTAAATTGAGTAGAAGAAAATCCACTTGAGCCAGTCGTTCCCGCATAAAGAGAACCACTTGCTGCACCCTTCGCCCATTTCATAACTCTATGGTTATTTTTATCGCTTACATACACATTGCCCACAGAATCGACTGCCACACCAAAAGGAGTATTAAGTAAAGCATTAGAATTTCCTGAACTACCGGCCGCACTTCCTGCGACTGTAACTCCTACTGTATTGTCAATTTTTAAAATATTCGTTGCTACTAAGGATGCACCATTGTACCACTCAATTTTTCCTGCATTGAAAGCTCCTGACACTTTAAGTACAGGGCTATTGACAAGACATTGATTAGATGTTGCAACTGTGATAGAAGAAGCAAGACCTGGACATGTTTGAGCAAATATTGAATGACTCCAAAATAATATAAAAAGAAAGAATAATCTGACTGTCATAATTGTTGTGAGAAAATACGTGAAACTATTTTCGGTTGTAAAAATATAGGATTCACTTTACTTCTCAATTGCTGTTTCAATTTCTAAGTATTTTTTAATTCGTAAAACATCACTACTTATATTGGTAAAATGCTTGTTGTAATTAGCAACTTAATTTTTCAAATCACAAGTAAGGACATCATTGCTAGTAAAAAAGAAGTGGGGTGTATAAAAGTTCTTATAAATAACTCCCCTTAAGTAAGTTGAAAAATTAATAAAAAAGGGGTAGCATAAAGGAACAGTAAGCACAAAGAAAATAAATATTATAGAAAAAGCGTTTCACTATGTACTCACAGGGATAGAATTTAATTATTTGTTTAAACCCAGATTACTCAATAGGACTCTATTACAATTCACAACCACTTCAAACACAAGCTTTTACTTGATTTGTTTGACTTCAACGTAATTTATTATGTCTTCAGTCAAAAAATCTGTATAAAAACTTGTCTTTTTTGTATTTGAGAATTTCATAACGTGTCTAT
>CANCPA010000169.1 GCA_947379895.1 Chitinophagaceae bacterium
ATGTAAACATTACGGCAGATGAACCCTTTGGGATTTTCTTTTGTAAAAATGTGCAAATGAAAGACTGCAAAATTATCACTCGTGATGGAAAAAATAAATTGGCAACAACAAACTCCTCAGTAACTATTGATGGGGAAATCATGAAATAACATTAATTGTTGTGTAAAATATCTTTTATGAATGGCTGTCGATATATTTTTTTAAGAGGTTCATTTCGTAAGAAAAAATATTTAACGTTTGTCTTGCTAATAGGAATCCTGAACGTTTCAGGACAACAGCATCTGGAAAAAAGTACGATACTAAAGTCAATGCGTTTGGCTAATAACTATTTTATGAACCTATGGCCCGATGCAGGCTGTACTATTACCACCAATAAGACTAGGCAAAGCCACATTTGGACTCGCTCTGTTTATTATGAAGGATTGCTTTCTTTTCTTGCCATTGAACCTGATAAGACACAAAAAGAAAAGTATTTGGATTATGCACTGAGTTGGGGTAATAAGCATCAATGGGGAATAAATGGAGGAACTAAATCCCGTAATGCAGACAATCATTGTGCAGGTCAGGACTATTATGATTTATATGTATTGACAGGAAAGAAAAATACTTATATGTTGGATAGCATTAAGTGCTCCCTAGATAAGATGTTATTGACCGAAAAGATTGATGATTGGAGTTGGATTGACGCTATTCAAATGGATTTGCCAATATGGGTGAGTATGGGTTTAGCATTCAACGATACCAATTACTTTCATCGGGCAAATCTTATGTATGATTACACCAAAAATGTTCAGGGTGGAAATGGTTTGTACAATAGTAAAGAACATTTGTGGTGGAGGGACAAGGATTTTCTACCACCCTATAAGGAACCGAATGGTGCGAATTGTTATTGGAGTCGGGGAAATGGTTGGGTCGCCGCCGCTTTGGTTAGGGTACTTAAAAGATTGCCAAAATCAGATAGTCATTATACTACCTATTTGAAGGATTACAAGGATATGTGCAATGCCTTACTTCCTTTGCAGAAACAAGATGGTTTTTGGAATGTAAGCTTGGTGGATACTACTAGTTTTCCTAGCAAAGAACTTACTGGCACCTCCTTGTTTACTTATGCTTTTGCTTATGGAATTAATCATCATCTTTTGGATGAAAAAGAATTTAGTCCTGCCATTAATAAGGCTTGGAATGCAATGGTAAAAGACTGCGTTCACCCAAATGGCTTCTTAGGTTGGGTGCAGGGGACAGGCAAAGAACCGAAGGATGGTCAGCCTTTAGGGTATGATAAAGTGCCGGACTTTGAGGATTATGGCTTAGGATGTTTTTTGTTGGCAGGTAGTGAAGTTTATAAACTGAAAAGTACTAAATAAAAGGAAATACGTTGCAGGTAAATCTTATAAGGGTTTCATACCCTTGCAAGGTTGTTAATTCAACTATTTAATCAATTAAATAAACTTGTATGAAAATAATATTTAGGATTTCGATTATTGGCTATGTTTTGGCAGCTCTATTTAATGTACAATTAAATGCTCAGGAAGTATTAGAAACAGGTGGGAGAAAAATGCCCTCCGAATGGATTGATAAAGATACGCATCATAAGGTAATCAGACTTACTCGGAATGATAGGAATAATCTATGTTTCTATTTTCATAATAACCCTTTTGTTGGGGATAATATGGTTTATTACAGTAGTTCGTTTGCTCCTACTAATACTTCGGGCGAAGAAACCTACAATATGACTAGCAAGGATAAACAGATTTATTTGCTGAACTTAAAGACTTTAAAATCAGAAAGATTAAGCAATCACCCTACTCCAATGAAAGGTGAAATAGTGTTTGCTCCTCGAAAAGAAGTGTATTATCAGGTTGACGACAGTATATTTCGGGTTAACATAGATACTAAACGGGAATCATTATTTTATGTATTTCCATCAGATTTTCGTGGAGATATTACTAGCATAAATGCAGATGGTTCCTTATTAGGTGGTACTAAATCCTGTGATGAAGAAAAGGAATTGATGAAGAAATATCCTAAAAAGCATGATTATTTTGGAAGAATGTTTGAGGCTAAATTCCCTCGAACATTATTCACCATTAATATTAAAACAAAGGAACTTTCTAAAGTATTTAGTGATAGTGCTTGGCTCAATCATGTTCAGTTTTCTCCTACAGACCCTGCTAAGTTAATGTTCTGTCATGAGGGACATTGGCATAAAGTGGATAGGATTTGGACGATTGATATTAATACAAAAGCGGTGACATTAATTCATAAAAGAACAATGCCGATGGAAATTGCAGGACACGAATGGATGGGTGCTAGTGGTAAAACAATTTGGTTCGATTTACAACAGCCTCGTGGGCAGACATTTTATATTGGCGGAGTGGACTTGAACACAAATAAGGAAAGAAAGTATCAGTTGAAAAGAGATGAATGGTCTGTGCATTTCACTAGTTCTAAAGATGAAAAGTCATTTGCGGGAGATGGAGGGGATTCAGGTTCTGTTGCAAAAGCAAAGAATGGAATGTGGATTAATTTTTTTACTCCTTCAAGCGACACAATGGTTACTGAACACCTCGTGAATTTGCACAATCATAAGTATCGGTTGGAACCGAATGTGCATTTTAGTCCCGATGGTAAATGGATAATCTTTAGGGCAAACTTCGAAGGAAAGGAAGACATCTATGCAGTGGAAATTAAAAAAAGCGAGTATGTTATTAGTGATTAGTTAGGGTTTTGAATACGATTTATCAATTCAAATTAAAATAAAATTTGTACTAGAATTGTTGAAAAGTCCTGAAAGGACGGTATATGATAGAAAAGGGTGAATCCCTTGATTGAATATAAGGGAATTATTTGTTGTTAATAAAATAAAAAATATGAAAGTTCTAGTAGGGTTAATCGCATTATGTGCATCGTTGTTTATGTCACCTCAACCAAAGAAAGTTAGGGTACATACGCTCGGGGATTCTACTATGGAACAACAGAATCCAAATGTAAAAGACCAAAGGGGATGGCCACAATTGTTGAGGGCTTTCTTTACAGATGAAGTGGAAGTCATCAATCCTGCAAAATCTGGTACTAGTTCCAAAACCTATTATTGTGGGGGCTATTGGGATAGGGCGAAGAAGGCAATTCTTCCCGGAGATTATGTGTTCATCCAATTTGGACATAATGATGAAAAGCATGGTGGCATTGATGGAAAGATTGGAACAGCTGCTAACGATTCATTCCGTATCTACTTAACGCGATATGTTACCGAAGTGAGGGCAATAGGTGGCATTCCCATTCTATTTACTCCCGTTGTTCGGAAGATGTTTGCTGCCGACGGTCATTTAAGCCGTCGTGGAAAACATGACCTTGGAGAAGATGCCCACAATAAGATTGATAAGTCGTTAGATACAAATGATACGGTTAGTTTCAATTATCCCTACAATATGAAATTAGTTTCCAAGCAATTGAATTGTCCTTTAATAGATATGACTGAACTAACCCGAAACCTTGTCGACTCTATAGGGCAAGCAAAGGCAGGTGAGTTAATTTATAATCTAACCGACGGCACTCATTTCGGAACTTCAGGTGCTTTGCTGTTTTCAAGTCTTGCTGCAAAAGAGTTGCGTCGTCAAAAGATTTTGGAACAATATATTAAGCCCGAACCTACACTGATTGTTCCTTTCACTAATCTTTCTTTTGGTACTATATTTTCAGGCACTACGCCCTCTCAAGTGTTTGATGTCTGTTATTTAGGTAATAAATCATCTGCTTCTAAAATTAGTTTGTCCGCTACTGCAGGATTTCTATTGTCAACCAAAGCTGATGGTGAGTATCAACAAAGAGTTGAGTTGCCCACTTTTTCTAAGAATGGCTTTGTGGTTTATAAACTCTTTGTAAAAGCCTCTCCAACAAAAGTGGGTACTATAGCCGGTTCTATCAATGTTACAGACAAGAATGAGTCATACAAGATAGTTTTGAATGGAGAGTGTTTAGAGGTAAAAGATAATCAGAAAGCAATAGTTACTTATTTATTGAATAAAGATGATAGGGGTGAGGCAGAAGGAAATGTTACTGCCTTGAAAGAAGTTTGGAGTGGATTGGATTTATCGGGATACCAAATCCCTGAAATGCCAAATCAAAATGAAAATAATTTGACACAGAGTAAAGTACAAGTCAATAATATTCAAGGAAGTGTTTGGCCTAAAGGAGAACTCGATGTGGTTTATTCCCGTTACGTTCAATTTGGGTTAAAAGTAAATAAGGGTTCAGAACTCTTTATTGATAGCATTGGATTTTATGGAGGTGGCGGTGTAAAGTATCGAGTAGTCGCATCACAAACTGAAGACTTTAGTAATGCAATGACTTTAGGAGAATCGAAGAATGTTGTTGGTAGTAAATTATTACCTAATTCTTTTCATCCAAACCAATTGGTGTCTTCTGGGAAAACCTATTATCTGCGTATTTATCCTTGGGCTAAGGATGGGGAAAAAGAACAATGCTTAATTATTGGGGGATTGACAATCAGGGGAATATCAAAATAGTTGTTAGTTATAAGTTGTTAGATATGGGTTTAAATAATAGGGTAATCTCGAAATTTGTATTTTTTCTTTTTGTTGGCTATGCCTTCCATTCGATGGCTATGGCACAACATGTCCCTGTCGGAACAATTGATAGGAAAGAAGTTGTCGAAAGGCATACGATTCTCATCACTAAATATGATTCTTTATCATCACTTTCTGTTGGTAATGGCGTATTTGCCTTTACTGCTGATGTTACAGGATTACAGACTTTTCCTGATGATTATGCAAAAGGCGTTCCCCTTGGAACGGAGTCTGAATGGGGATGGCATAGCTTTCCTAACGAAAAAGGGTATAAATATGAAGAGGTCTTAAAGACCTATCATTTTAATGGAAAAGAGGTGAAGTATGCAGTAGAGATGAAACAGCCGATTCAAAATAAGGAGGCAGTGGATTATTTTCGATTGAATCCTCATCGCCTACAGTTAGGGAATATCGGCTTTGAGATAACCTTGAAAAATGGCAAGCTCGCATCTATTAATGATATCGAAAATATTCATCAGACGTTGAATGTTTGGACAGGAGAATTGAAATCTTCCTTTTCAATAGAAAATATTCCAGTTGAAGTCATTACCTATTGTCATCAGGATAAAGATGAGATTGCAGTTCGGGTCAAATCCGATTTGATAGAATCAGGTCGAATAGCTATTCGTTTACGTTTTCCATATCCCACACACGGTTGGAAGGATGTTGGTAATAATTGGACGAGTGAAGAAATGCATAATTCTACAATTGTGTCTCAAACACAAATGAGTGCTGTTATCAAGCATTCCATAGATAGCACCACTTATTTTGCCAATTTGGGATGGAATATTACTACCGTCATAAAGGAAAAAAGTAAACATTACTTTGTTTTTGTTCCATCAAAGAATACGAAAAGTTTTGAGTTTAGCTGTCAATTCATTAAAAGTAAAGTGGTGTCTGCCAATTCTTCTTTTGCTGCTACAAAAGAAAATAATCAGCTCAAATGGAATGAGTTTTGGAATAGTGGAGGGGCAATTGAATTCGCAGGTAGTACTGATAAAAGAGCGTTTGAATTAGAAAGAAGAGTCGTTCTTTCGCAATACCTCACAAAGATTCAATGTGCAGGTAATAATCCACCGCAAGAAACAGGTTTGACGTATAACAGTTGGTATGGACGGCCACATCTAGAAATGTTTTGGTGGCATGCGGTTCATTATGCTTTGTGGGGAAGGATAGATTTGTTGGAAAAAAGTTTGTCTTGGTATAACAAAGCAATAACTACAGCAAAGCAAATTGCTGAAAGGCAAGGTTGTGAAGGTTTGCGGTGGCCAAAGATGACAGACAATGAAGGCCGTGAAACGCCTTCCTCTGTAGGTTCGTTCCTGCTATGGCAACAACCTCATTTGATATATTTTGCAGAATTATGTTATCGTAATAAAAGTGATGATGCGGTATTAAAACGCTATAAGGATATAGTTTTTGCCACTGCCGATTTCATGGCATCCTATCCCTATTATGATTCAAGTAAAGGGAAATATATTTTGGGTAAGGGAGTACAAGCCGCACAAGAACGATTCAAACCGGAGGAAACCTATAATCCTGCCTACGAATTGGCCTATTGGCATTGGGCATTATCTATTGCTCAACTATGGAGAGAACGATTGCATTTGCCGCCCAACAAAAAATGGGATACGGTCTCGAAACAATTATCTCCATTAACAATCAAAGACGGCAAATATTTATTTACCGAAAATGGAACCGATTCTTATACGAATCCCCGATATGCTACCGATCACCCTTCTGTTTTAGGTGCCTTTGGAATGTTGCCTAGAACACATTTACTAGATACTGCTATCATGCAAAATACATTTAATTGGGTATTGGATAATTGGACATGGAAGGATACATGGGGATGGGATTTTCCGATGACTGCAATGACAGCCACAAGATTGGGCATGCCAAATAAGGCGATAGATGCCTTGTTTATGGATATAAAGACGAATACATTTTTAACAAACGGTCATAATTATAAGGATGAAAGATTGCCAATTTATCTTCCTGCAAATGGTGGCATATTGACGGCAGTTGCCCTGATGTGTGCAGGCTATGACGATAATAATAACGATGAACCCGGTATTCCAAAAGATGGAAAGTGGAAAGTAAGATGGGAGGGATTGAAGAAGATTCCATAGAAGTGATGAGTTTTGGGTGATGAGTTTTATGTGGCAATTCGTATAGGTCAATTTGTAAATCGCAGCTATTTAATACTCAAAATTCAAAACTTAAAATTTAAATCTTAAAACTACTATCTTCCTTACATTTGTAGCCTGCACAGAAATAACACTTACTGATGAAAAAAAAAATGATAACATCTACACTTAATTCTAAAAATCCTGGCCAGCAAATTGTTACTAAAGTAAATGTGTTAATTGAGCGTTTTGAATCTCAAAAGCTTTGGCATATTGCCTTGCTATTGCTGTTGCCCTTCTTTATTTATATCAAGGTGACTAGTTTTCAGTTTATCAGTAATATGGACGATTCGAGTATTATAATTCAACACTTTGATTTTTTCACTCATTTCAAAAATATTTTGTTGGCTTTTAAGTCTGATGCTTTCATCAATCAACACGGAGATTTTTATCGACCACTACAAACGGTTACTTTCATGATCGATGCCTTTTTTGGTGGGGAAAATCCTTGGATATATCACTTCACTAATCTGATTTATCACCTGCTTACGGTAATCGCATTATATTTTTTACTTTATGAGCTAAGTTTTACAAGACTTACAGCATTTTTTGCAGCTCTATTGTTTTCAGTCCATCCCCTATTGTCTTCCGCTGTTTCTTGGATTCCAGCTAGAGGTGATTTGTTAGTTGGACTGTTTGGTGCTTTATTATTCATCACTTTTATCAGTTATATAAAAACCAAAAAGCTCGTTTACATCCTTTTGCATACTCTTTTATTTTCGTTAGCACTTTTTAGTAAGGAGGTTGCAGTTTTATTTCCAATATTATTTATTTTTTATTATGTTTTTGTAGGTAATAAAAGTGTACGATTCGATGTAAAAGAAATCACTCCTATTGTAATTAGTTGGCTATTACCCTTTCTGTTATTCTATGTTTTAAGAAATAGAGTTGTGTCAGGTACCCCACCTAGTTTTATTTTAGGATTTAGTCCATTTGTCAATAATATTACAACAATTCCAATATTATTAAGTAAGTCGTTATTTCCTTTTCAACTTTCTACGATGCCATTATTCGATAAAGCCTTTACCTTAATTGGCTCTGTTTTATTGGTAGTTGCAGCAATAATGATATTGAAATTTATAAAGCAAAAGAAATGGTTGGCAGTTTTAGGATTTACTTGGTTTTTATTTTTTATCATACCTCCTATGTTTTTTAAATTGTTTTTCAGTCACTTTATTGTTGAATACTATGAGCATCGAGCTTATTTGCCTTTGATAGGTCTAATGATAGTGGTTGCTATCTTATTAGATAATCTTCGCGCAAATCGCAATTTGAAAATCTATACATGGTTGCCAATTAGTGTAGTATTGCTATTTACCTTCTTAGCTTCTTCTCATAGTGATGATTTCAAGGATACAATTGCCTTCTTTTCAAATGCAACTGATTTAGGCAATCCAGGGGCTTGTGCTAGAAGAGGGGAATATTATGCACAACAAAGGGATTTTGCAAACGCCATGAATGATTTCGAAAAATCTATTGAATTATCTAAAGAGGAATATCCTCTAGCTTTTTTTGATAGAGGAACTATTAAGTCAAGTGCAGGTAAAGATCATAAAGGTGCTGAAGAAGATTTTACTCGTACGATTGCTTTAGATCCAAATTATACAGATGCCTACATTAAACGAGCCGAAGAGCGAGTCTCTTTGAATAATTTTGAAGGTGCCCTCAATGATGTTACAAAGGCTAAGCAACTAGACAGTAATAATGTTACAGTATATTACACAAATGCCAAGGTATTGACTTCAGCTATGAAGTTTGCAGATGCATTGCCTGTATATAATAAAGCAATCTTGATGGATAGTAGTATAGCGGAAATTTTTAATGACCGAGCTTATGTTAAATATAGATTGAAAGATTATGATAATGCGATCAAAGATTGCGATGTTGCATTGAAGTTGTTTCCACAATTTATGAATGCCTACTATAATAAGGGAGTAATTTATTTGGAGATGAATAAGCCAAAAATTGCAATCAAGGAATTTGATACAACGCTTTCACTGACAAACAATTTCACCTTTGGATATTTTTATCGAGGCATGGCTAAAAAACAATTGAATGATATGAAGGGGGCTTGTACAGATTGGAATGAGTCCGTAAAATTAGGTTTCACAATGGCACAAGATACGATTGCTAAATATTGCAAATAGAAAGTCTTTACCACAAGGGACACAAGGAAATAAAAGCTTTTAAAGAAAGAAACTTTTTAAAAAGTTCAATCAAATAAATCTTTGTATTACTTGTTTTTTCTTTGTTTGCCTAGTGGTGAAAAAATAATATGAATCTTTATGAATAAAATAGATATATCTTCTATCCCTTCCGATAATTGGTTTCGGAAATTGTTGATAGATAATTTTCAATCACGAACAAGTTTACATTTATTGTTGATCATACTGATGCCCTTTATTGTATATGTGCAATCGGTAAACTTCGATTATACCAACTTTGATGATAATGGTATCATCCTTCAAAAGTTTAATTTGGTAGGTGATATTCATAAAATAGATACTGCCTTTAAGGTCGATGCCTTTTTTAATCCTACCGGAGATTTTTATCGTCCTGTCCAAAATATTTCCTTCATGTTAGATGCACAGGTTAGTAGGGAAAAATTATGGATGTTTCATATCACAAATTTGTTAATTCATATACTCACCTGTATTTCTATTTATTTCTTCCTGCCATTCCTGCAAATAAAGAAGTATACCTCATTTTTACTCTCTTTGCTTTATGGTATTCATCCATTGTTTGCTTCAGGAGTAGGGTGGATACCTTCAAGAGGGGATATTTTAATAGGTGTATTAGGTCTTCAGCTATTTATCACGTTTGCCTTGTATTTCCGCACTAAAAATGTTGTTTACTTAATTATACACATTCTCTTGTTTTTGGTAACAATTTTTACCAAAGAAACAACAGTTTTCTTCCCAATTCTATTTTTGTATTATTATTTCTTCTTTGTCGAAAATAAGTTTAACGTAAAGAATCTTGCTAGATTGATTTCTTTTGCAATTACTTGGCTAGGCATATTTATCTTCTTTTTTACGTTGCGAAAAAGGGTAGTAGCCAAATCGGGGGCACCTGTTGATGTGTTAGGTATCATTCCATTCTTTAAAAATAATACGGTCATCCCTACTATCATTGGGAAGTTTTTTGTGCCATTTCATTTGTCAACTTTCCCCTTATACAACAACACATCGACGATAATTGGGCTGTTATTTTTGCTTGGAATCTTGTATTTGACTTTTGAATATACGATCCAAAAAAAATGGGCGGCTTTGTTGGGATTTCTTTGGTTTGTACTATTTGCAATTCCTCCAACTATTTATCGCTTGCAAAATGCAGATATATTTTTTAATTATCTCGAGCATCGTACCTATTTGCCGATGATTGGTATTGTTATTATTTTGGCAATACTGCTCGATGAACATATCTCATCACCACTTTTTTTCAAAAGGTTCATTTGGATATATGTCCCAATTGTCGGTTTGTTTAGTGTATTAGCCTTTATTCATTGTATGGACTATAAGGATGGTTATTCCGTCAATAACTGTGCAGCAAAATTGAATAATCCATCTGCATTAGCAGGTAGGGCAGGACGAGATTTAGAAATAAAAGATACTGCTATGGCGTTAGAGGATATCAATAAGGCGATTGAATTGAATCCCACTGATCCTAATATGTTTTTTCAACGAGGGAAAATTATGTCAAGGATGCAAGATCATAAGGCTGCAGAACAAGATTTTTCTGTTTCATTAAGTATGCAACCTTTTGTGGTAGATGCGTTGCTTTCTCGTTCTATAGAACTACGTTATTTGCATAGATATGATGCGGCGTTTCGTGACATTTTTCAGGCTGCTTCTATTGATCCTAATAATCCGAAAATTTACTATTCCTTTGGAAATTTACAGGTGGCAACAAAGAATTACAAGCAAGCCGATAGTAGTTTTTCTAAAGTAATTAAACTGATGCCCAATTATGCGGAGGCATATAACAATCGAGCCTATTGCAAATTGTTTAATGGCGATTATATTGGTACAATTGCCGATTGTAATCAAGCACTTAAACTGATGGGAAAGAAGCCTTCTCCAATTGTTTATAATAATTTAGGGCAGGCTTACCGTGAATTGAATAAATTGGATAGTGCATTTTATTTTTTCAATAAGGCAATCGACATAGATAGTCATTTTTCACAGGCATATTTTGAAAGAGGAAAAG
>CANCPA010000170.1 GCA_947379895.1 Chitinophagaceae bacterium
TTAGCAACGCTAATGTTATTGTTATATGTCTATGATGTTATTATGTCATTTTATTCGTTTTATTTTTCAACTACGTTTATTTATTCCTCTATTTCTTAACTGTATGTGTTGAACCTGGAACAGATTGAAAGTTTTCCTTTACCATCCTAGGGAGTGTTTTAATCACCTTTGATTGGTCAATGATAATCTTATTAGGTTCAGTCAACTTCTTAACAGTTTCTTCCTTTTTATTATCGTTATTTTTTACCTGTGTTACCATTGTATAGTTGTTTTCTTGTAAGTGAATCAAATTCCTTTGCTATTTCCTTGTAATTTATTATTTCTGTTTTAGATGGCTTTGCATCTAATGGGTAGAAATTGATTATTCCTATACAAATGACATAGGGAAATAACGCCCGCAACAGATTTATAAACCCTCTGTGAAAATATTTTGCTTTATCCTCAACCAATTTCCTATTATTCGCTACCGCAACTTCTAGTTCAAATAAATACGATGCTTTTACATATTCATTAATTACATTTTCGTCATCAGTTCCAAGTGAATCCTTGTATTGTTGATAGGTTTCTTTATAAAAACTTTGTGGCTCATTCATATATGCTACGTCAAGAGGCTTTAACAGGAAGTAACTATTGAATAATGATATACCCAAAAGTACTAAGGAGATAAATGCTAGCATAATATATAAGACATAACTAAAGTTAAATTCTTTATATTTTTCAAAAGGAAACTTAACCACCTGAATAAAGAAAATAAATACAACCGAATAAATTACAATTAGCAGATTAAACTTATCAAGTGTCTTTTTATAGTTCTCATAATAAAAAGCTAGAAACTTTTCATTCTCTTCTATTTGTGTGTCAATTTCAAGAAAGTTTTTCATAAATAAAGTTTATGCTTCCATTTTGAGAAAGTAACAATTAGCAACGTTAATGTTATTGTTATATGTCTATAAAGTTATTATGTCATTTTATTCGTTTTAATATCATTCAAATATATAGGGAACTTTCTTAATTGACAACTTCTCGAATCCGCAACATCCCGAAAGCTTCAAGCTTTCGGGATGTTTATCTCAATAAATCGAACTTTGATTTATAAATTCTACCTCTTCTATGTCATCCCTCACGGGATTTACTTCATTTTATTAATTGCTACTACAAATATTTCATCCCTCTGGGATTTATCAAATGGAATGCATGAATCACAAATAAATCAAAACCTTTAAGATTTTAAACCAGTATTTTTTCATGATTTATTGCCCCAAATATTTATTTTTTCAACAAATCATCCCTATTATTTTCCTAAATATTTTTATTGTGTCATCATTCCTTCTCTTTATGTCCATAAGCCTCCCCAAAACAAAAGTTTTATTGAATAATCCCATATTTCTTTTGGTGGCATGAACTATTGCTGTCACCTTTGATTTCTTTTAGAAACAAAATAAGAATCAAGCCAAACAAAAAGCGATATGAAAAGATTATTTGCAACTTATTTACTCACCACAGCAACCCGAAACAGTAGCTATCAAACTTCTGTTTTGATTACACAGTTGCAAAAAGACGGCTGACAATCAAAAAGCTAGTTTATTCTTTCGAACTTTTAAAACATTCCTTCTAAGGAACAAAGTATTCTGTCTATCGTTTAATTTATTCCGAACAAGGAATAAAATATACCTTGTTCAGAATGTTTTATTCTTTCTAACTTTTAAATTATTTCCTCGACAGAATAAAACATTCTTTAGACAGAATAAAAAATTCCTTCTAACTTTTAAATTAAAAAAGACTTCAAAAACATCAGTCTTTTTAATTTCATTGGTAGTTTAACAATATAAATAATTAAATGATGTCAAATAATGCAGGTCGTTTTCCGACAGAAGACGGAAAAAGAAATATATATTATGAAAAGGTAGTGCCGTTTTTAAACAAGCCTACTAATATTACAAAATTTGGTATTGAAACAGTAATACTAGGTGTGCTAAATACAGCTTTTGGGCTGTGGGGACCTAATTTTAAATTATTGAATGATGCTACTACTTGTACATCAAGTGTTGTTCATTTAAAAGATAGTTTAATTGTTAGAATAGAGGAGACATTAAATACCATTTTTGGGGATATTTCAAATAGTGTTTTGACTGAGGATGATAGAGATATTCTCCAAATATTTGAACGCCTTCCTGCAAGTGCAGCGGTAATTTCGGAAATTGGGCCAGGGTTGAGTTTTGACAGTTTGGGGCATTTATGGGCAAAAATTCATTTTATTAACACTGCTACCCCTCTAAGCAAGGCAGCACCGAGAGAAAATTTTATTCACATGGAATATTTCAAAGGGGAATTTGGTCTTGCACTTGCAAGTATTCCTTTTGCTAATGGAACAATGATTTCAAAATCTTCTCATCATTTTACTTTCACCGAAGCTGAAGTAGGAAAAACCATGTATGTACGTTGCTTTTATCAAATCAAAAGTGGTGAACGTAGTCCTGCTAGCAATATTATCAGTTTTCAGATTAGCTAGTTAAATAAGTGATGAACTATGAGTGAATGGTTATGAGTTTTTAGAAATATAAAAGAGGTTGCACCTACAAAGGGCAGCCTCTTTTATTGTTTATAGCTATCGAATAAAATTATATTTTTTTACTTTATCAAAGTAAACTGATCATCAAATCCATTATATTTAACTCGAAATTAAATATATCTGCTGATGAAATTCTCATTTTCATTTCCATTGTTTCTTGTACCTGTTACCTTTTCTTCATTAGTATTTGCCCAACAAAAAGATGTTAATTATTACCTTCAAAAAAGTCAAAATGTAAGTTGGAATGCTCCCCAAAAGGGTATTGCGTTGCTAGATTCTGCTATTGCATTAAATCCAAAAAGTTCTGAGGCTTATGAGGCAAGAAGTAATTTTAAAAGACGGTTACATCTGAAACAGGAGGCGAAGCAGGACTTGGATTCTGCCATAAAATATGCAAATCTCAATGATATTTCTTATTCCTATAAGTTGTATAGATCTCAACTGATCAATCTTGAACAATCTAATAATGAAAGAAATGATACTAATCTTAATGATAAGGAGTTACTAAACTTCTGTAACAAAGCAATTGCAATATTTCCTGATTCTTCGGAACTCTATTGTCAAAGGTCATATTATTTTCAACAAAGAAATAAATATAAGGAATCAATTGAAGATATGAAAAAGGCTATTGAATTAAGACCTTCACCATTCAATTACTTTTCGCTTATAAGTTTCATGAGTGAATCTAAACTTTACACTGACCAAGAGATTTTGAAGGAAATTAATAAATGTATTGAACAGAATCCAAAAGATGCAGAAGCCTTTAGGAATAGGGCTTATTATTACAAAAATAGACACTTTACTTTTCATTATTTGCATGATAGTGCGAGGATTAATAAGGATTGTGATTCTGCACTAATGGATTTTGATACTGTAGTTGCCTTACAACCCCAAAATTCGCAATATTATTCAGAGAGAGCCAAGTTTAAACAGGAATCAAAAAAATATAAGGAAGCAGATATCTTAATGGATTATAAGAACGGTATTGATGTTTCGGATAAAAAAGAGAATGCTTACGATGCGAGGTCTAAATATTATGCTTCTGTTTTTAATTATCAAGAAGCAATCTTGAATTTGGATACAGCCATTAAATTAGAACGTAATCACAAATATTCCTTTGCATATTATTACTATATTGAAAGAGCAAAATTAAAAAGGGATGCAGGTAATTATTCAATGAAGAATATATTGGCTGATTACAACAAGTCAATTGCATTACGAAACACATACAGTAATAGTTATTTAGATAGGGCAAAATATTATTATTCGAAAAGAAAGTATAAAGAAGCGATTGCTGATTTGGAGTCTGCACTTATCATAAACACAAAAGCGCACAATAATAGGACTTGCAATTATATAAGAGCTGAGATATTCAAATACAAGAAGGAAAGCGGTATTTATAGTGATAATGAACTGTTACAATTGTACAATTCGGCAATAGCAAATAAGGAAAATGACTTTGTAAGGATATATATGAATCGTTCGAGCTATTATTTTGAAACAAAACGATACCGAGAAGCAATAGCAGACTTAGATACAATTATATCACTTCAAGGTTTGGAAAAGGAAAATGCAATTGAGAGACATCAGGTAGTTAATGATGACTATTTATTTGCATTAAGAGCTATTTATAAATCTGAAAGTGGTTTATATAGCGAAATGGATATTGAAAAGGATTTCAAAAAAGCAGAATCAGATACTACAACATTCGGCAAACTAATGCTTGCAGATTTAAAAATCAACTATTACAAGAAGTATAAAAAGTATATGGAAGCAATTGCCCTGACTGAAGAAATGTGCAATTGGGTAGATCAAGATTCTAACATGAGCTCCTCAATTGAAAGTAAAGAAATACTAAGCTTAAAAAAAGAATCTGGTCTATTTACCAATCAATCAATTGCAAATGATTATGATAGTCTTGAAGGAGGTAAGCCATCAACATTAAAAGCACAAATTGAGAAAGCAACCTTTCTTTCATCATTAGGAATTTATGATGAGACCATAAAAGAACTAACTAAACTGTTGCAAGGTTACAATTATCAAACAGATTCATTAATGCCAATTTATGTAGGAGCCAATATTAATAAGGCAATTGCAGAAATAAGAATTGGCAAGTTTTCGGATGCTATTACTGATGCCAACACGGCCATTAATTTGTCACCGAATAATTGTAAGGCTTATAATACTCGTGGATTTGCCCACTATCTTAATGGTAATTACAAACAAGCAATTGCAGATTATAGTAAAGCCATTGACAATAGTAATAAATATTATCAACCCCTTTTTGAATACAAAAAGGAAGCATTAAAGGGATTGAAAAGTAGAAAATTGACTCCCATTGTTTCTATTGAATGGATGAGACCAACTGCTGATGTAAATGAATTAGTAAATGATACATTTTTATTAGATGGAAATAATACAAGCTATTTAAGTGTCGGATTCAGGTTGATATCAAGTGAACCTTTGGAAAAAGATGAAATCAAGATTTGTATGGAAGATAAGGAGGCTAAGACAGAAAAATCATTATTTAATGAAGAAGTAAATGCTCAAACTTTAAAACAAAGTGATGGAACCACTTTGTACTTCTATTATTGTTATAAATTAATTAAGCTACATGAAAAGGCAAGTGGTATAAAAGTTTCATACCATAACTTTTCTTCACAAAAACTAAATGTTTATGTAAAGAAGATGCCATCTTTGGAATAAGTTGGAGAAGGAAAGTTGCTTATCAAAACAGATTCTTGTTTTGATTCAAGTTTATTTATTCATACCTTAAAGCAACTATTGGATTCAATCTTGCAGCTTTCATCGCAGGATAAATGCCTGCAGCCAAACCAACAAGAGAACAAATAATGATGCCGGTAGCTACCCACGCCCAAGGAACTACAAAGCCGGTATGGAGGACAAGGCCAAAAAGATTACCCACCAAAACACCTAATACAATGCCGAATAAGGCGCCTAACAAACTAATAATCATACTCTCGAAAAGGAACTGCTGCCTTACATTACGGCTTTTTCCACCAATTGCCTTGATGAGTCCTACTTCTTTAGTCCGTTCATTTACGGAAACTAGCATGATATTCATCAAACCTATTGCCGCACCAATTAATGTAATTAAGCCAATTGCACCCGCACTACCCGTAATACTACTCAAGAAACCAATAAACATTTCGGCAAACTTGTCACTCTTTTCCACCACAAAATTGTCTTCGTCTGTGGGTAATGTCTTACGGATACTTCTAAATAAGGCAGTTGCTTCGCCAATTGCCCCTTCTAACTGTTGAACTCCGCTACCCAAGACACCAATCGTATATGAACTCGAAGGATTTGTAAATCGTGCACCATTATTATAGCTCGTAATGATTACTTCGTCTTGCCTTAAAAAAGCACTACTTCCTTTACTAGCTAACAACCCGATCACTCGAAAAGATAAACCCCCAACTTGAATTATTTGATCTACGCATTTTTCGGGTGCTTCATCACCAAAGAGTTTAGTGGCAACATTGTGCCCTATCAGGCAAACATTACGGCCACTCAAAATATCGGGACCACTAAAATTTCTGCCATTTTGAATGGTAAAACCATTAACGGTAACATAATTTTCATCTCCTCCCCAAACCGAACTCTGAGGATTTGTCTTTTTCCCCCGATAAAGGCATTCCACATTATTGCCCATCCTGAAGTAAATGCTTGTCATAGCAGGAAAAGTAAAGTGTTCTTTAAATGTTTGTGCTTGTTCTTTAGTAATGACTTTTCCTAAATTAGATTTCTTTTCTCTTTGCCCCCTTTTAGATAGTTCAACCTCTTCGTGGTCATGTTTTCCCATGTGGACTTTGCTTTCCTTGAAACGGATGTTGAAGGCATTTGTTCCCATTGAAGAAAAACTTTCTCTTAAACTCTGATTCATCGATTCGATAGCCGTAATAATGCCAATTAATGCCATGATTCCGAAGGCAATAATTGCTACAGTGATGCCTGTTCGCAACTTATTGCTACTGACATTTTTGAAAGCCAACAAAAAAGAGTCGATAATTGTCATGAAGTAAAGATAATAGGAAACCAAATAAGAGTTCTTATTTTTAACACAAGACGAACAAAGGGTATATCAGTTTAAATGTTCCTTTAGGATTAAACGCTGAATTACCAACCCATTAAAAGTTAAAAACCTTAAAACCATTCAAACAGAAACTCTCTAATACGGGTTGAATGGTTTGATAGAGATAGTAATTAAGCAAATATTCGGTTTGTTTACCTTTTTGACATTGTAAAGTAATCTATACTCCCAATGAGGTTAAATAAAATGACTTTGATATTTGCTTAGAAATATAATTTAGATTTAGTAAGTAGCCTATATTTAGGTTAATTAATGAAGCGCTAATCGAAATAAAGAATAAGTTTGCTTCCTCATGCCCATTCAGAAAATAACAATCGATGAGTTTATAACAATGGACACTTCTACATGCCTGTTATTGGATGTACGGAGCCCTAGCGAATATGCTCATGCCCATATTCCAACGGCTTTAAACCTTCCGCTTTTTATAGATGAAGAACGCAAAATTGTAGGTACCGCTTACAAACAAGAAAGTAAGGAAAAGGCTATTAAGTTGGGACTCAACTTCTTTGGTCCTAAGATGAACGACATGATTGAAGCAGTAGAGAAGCTGATTGCAGAAAATAAAGGGTTACGAAAAATAAAGGATCATCAAAACATTTCAATCGTACTTCATTGTTGGCGTGGAGGCATGCGAAGTGCAGGAGTAGCATGGCTGTTAGATTTATATGGATTTAAAGTGTATACAATTATCGGTGGATATAAAGCCTACAGAAATTGGACATTACAGCAGTTCGAACTCACCTATCAATTCAGGGTAATTGGAGGCTATACAGGCAGTGGTAAAACAGATATCATCTCAACACTTAAAAATAAGAGTATTCCAAACATCGATTTAGAAGGACTAGCCATACATAAAGGGTCTGCCTTTGGTAATCTAAACGCAATTAAGCAACCTTCGCAAGAAATGTTCGAGAATCTACTCGCAAAGGAATTGTATAAATTAAGGGACGAGGTTATTTGGATAGAAGATGAAAGTCAGCGGATTGGTGATCTTAACCTTCCAATTAAACTGTTTAACAACAAACAAGCTTGCCCTATTTTCTTTCTTGATATACCTTTTGAAGAAAGGTTACAGTTTATCCTGAAGGACTATGGAAAATATGGTAAAGAAAAACTCGTGAATGGCATCATGCGTATTAAGAAGAGACTCGGAGGGCTTGATGCGAAAAATGCTATTAACTTTTTACTTGAGGATGATATAAAAAATTGCTTCGCCATCTTGCTTAAATATTATGACAAACACTATTGGAAAGGATTGCAAAGTTGTGAAAATCTGAATCAGATATTAACTACAATTCCATGTGACAATGTTGATGCTGTTGCAAATACAGAAGCCTTGCTTAGTAAATGGAAGTAAAAAGGTGTTTATTAATGCTACGAAGTAGGATTCCTGTTTACCTTGCTTTTTAATTTCAGATTGTAAAAACGACAAATAATGAACGATATAAAACTTACTCAATATTCACATGGTGCAGGATGCGGTTGCAAGATTTCGCCAAAAGTGTTGGATCAGATTCTTTCATCGAGCTTAACAATGCCCGACAACAAAAAACTAATTGTGGGTAATCATAGTAAAGATGATGCAGCCATATACAAATTAGGAAATGGCAAAGCCCTTATTTCAACTACCGACTTTTTCATGCCAATCGTAGATGACCCCTACACATTTGGACGTATTGCAAGCGCAAATGCAATTAGCGATGTGTATGCAATGGGAGGTAAACCCATTTTAGCAATTGCCATATTGGGTTGGCCAATCAATGTATTACCACCCGAGGTAGCACAAAGGGTAATTGAAGGTAGCCGGAGTATTTGTATGGAAGCCGGAATTCCGCTTGCAGGTGGACATAGTATCGATTCGCCTGAACCAATTTTTGGATTGGCAGTAAATGGATTAGTTAAACTAGTTAATATCAAACAAAACAATACTGCGATGCCCGGTGATATTCTATTTCTTACTAAGAAACTCGGAGTTGGTATTCTAACAACGGCTGAAAAGAAAGGAATATTAAAAAAAGAACATCATCAATTAGCTTCATTACAGATGATGCAATTAAATAAAGTGGGTCGGGCAATGGGAAAATTTAAAGACGTTCATGCAATGACCGATGTAACTGGTTTTGGATTATTAGGCCATTTGACAGAGATGGCAGAAGGCAGTGGGGCAAGTGCAATCATTAACTTTGATAAAGTACCCTTAATTACCGAAGACTTACAATATTATATGGATCAAAAATCAATTCCAGGTGGTACCGTAAGAAATTGGGATAGCTATGGTCAGAAGATTCGATTTGATAAGACTATTAATCAAGATGATGCGAAGGCAATTTTAGCTGATCCTCAAACAAGCGGTGGCCTATTGATAGCAGTTGCCCCACATGCAGTAAACGCTATTAAACAATTACTAAAAGAATATCAACTATATGCTGAGCCGATTGGTAGGATTACAGAACGAAGAGAAGAAGTTGTGTTGGTGGAAAAATAAATAAAGTTTATTGTTCAAAAACGTTATTAAAATTATTGTTTCACATTTCTCTTTTTTACCTTAGATTTGTTTTATCTAATTAATATAGAAAACGGTTTAGAAATAAATAAATTACTGCTTTATGAAAGTTCGTACAATTTTAAATAACAAAAAGAAATTACTGATAACAGTTGATGGGAATACCACTGTTTTTGCTGCACTTAAATTGATGGGTGAATATAATATTGGTGCATTACTAATTATTGAAGACGAAAAGCTTTTGGGAATCTTTTCTGAAAGAGATTATGCTCGAAAAATTGCTTTGAAAGGAAAAAATTCTCAGGAATCTCTGATAAGGGATATAATGACTACAAACCTTTTTACAGTTAGTCTAAATGATAGTTTGGAAACTTGCATGGAATTGATGCGAGATAAACATATCAGACACCTTCCTGTTGTTGAAAATGATCAAGCTATTGGAATGATATCAATCGGAGATGTGGTTAATACAATTATTGAAGCACAAAAAGCTACAATAAATCACTTGGAAACCTACATTAGAAACAGCTAAGAATGTTAGGAGATTAACCTCAATATTTTGAAATAAAAAATCAGGTTACAGATGTAAGAAATTTATACTTACAACCTGTAACCTGATTCTAATAACTTATAACCTTATTATTGTATGCCTAATTTTTCTAAAACCTCCATACTAACGCCTGTATTAGAATAGCCACCATCATGAAATAAATTCTGCATAGTAACCATACGAGTCAAATCGGAGAAAAGAGTGATACAGTAGTTTGCACAATCTTCAGCACTAGCATTACCTAAAGGAGCAATCGCATCAGCATAATCGAAGAAATCACCAAAACCCTTGATACCATTGCCTGCAGTAGTCTTTGTAGGCGATTGAGAAACCGTATTGATACGAACTTTCTTCTCGATACCATAATGATAACCAAAACTACGTGCAATAGACTCTAACATTGCCTTAATATCAGCCATATCCGTATAGAAAGGATAGGTTCGTTGCGCAGCCATATATGTTAATGCCACTACACTACCCCATTCATTGATTGCATCTAAACTTTTTGCTACAGATAACATCTTATGAAAAGATAAGGCAGAAACATCAATACCCTTTTGGAAAAATTCATAGTTCAATTCAGGATAAGGAACCTTACGACGGATATTCAAACTCATTCCAATTGAATGGAGTACAAAATCTAATTTACCTCCCAAAATCTGTTGTGATTCTGTAAACAATAGCGTTAAGTCTTCCATACTAGTAGCATCGGCAGGGATAATTTGAGAACCCGTTTCTTCAGCCAACTTATTTATTTCCCCCTTCCTCATAGCGATAGGAGAATTTGTCAAAACGAATGTTGCGCCTTCCTCATGTGCCTTCTGTGCAACCTTCCAAGCAATAGAGTTTTCATCTAAGGCACCACTAATAATCCCACGCTTTCCTTTCAATAAATTATACGACATAACCTTTGTTTAATTCTTAATTTGGCATCAAACATAATACATAATTCAAAACTCTACTAAAAAATATGATTTGAATCGGTCTTGATGCCTAAAATCACTTCATTTATAAATAGAATCAACTTAAATTCCCATCATTTCCCGCGCATTTGCTAATGCAGCAGCAGTTGGATTTTCTCCTCCAAGCATCTGTGCAATAGAAATAATCCGCTCTTCTGTAGTCATCAACCGAATATTCGTCTTTACCGTATTGCCTTTATTTTCTTTATATACAAAATAATGTGCATGAGCCTTTCCTGCTATCTG
>CANCPA010000171.1 GCA_947379895.1 Chitinophagaceae bacterium
CTCAGCCTGACAGGTTTATTTTCGGAGAGTATCTATTGCGTAATCTTGTTTTAATAAAATCAATTCAATAGCATTCATCAAAGCTGAGAAATTAACCAACTTAATTACCTCTCATTATTAAACCCCACACAAAATCTAGGTTTATTCGCTAGCATATTTGATTGTAACCGTTCCTTCTTTTAAGGGTTTTATTAATTGTATGCCTATACGGTCGAAGGGAGGTTGATCTTCGTTGATGGTTGTAACAGTTAATTTAAATGCACATGGTGCTTTTATGGTGGCTATCATCTTCTCGCCTCCATTCTCAAAAATTAGTAGCGTATCACTTACCTGTTTCCATTTTGATCTAGTTGTCAGGGCTGTTTCAAATATTTGTGGTGAAGAAAAACTAAAATTATCGGTTACTTCTAAGGCTCCCTTCTCGACTCTTTTATACAAAAAGCTTCTTTCTAACTTATTTAAGGTGCTTAAGGGATATGCCGAAGCTATATCTAAAACAAATAAGTCCTGTTGATTTGAAAAATCAGTTTTAATGACCCTTGCCTTAGAACTCGCGCCTTCTTTTTGCTCGACAGATGCCACTAAGGGAACAGGATGCCCAAAAGAAGACAATGATTTAAATAGCGTATAGCGTTGATTGCTGAAGGTCTTATTGTTGTAAACAAATGGTCCACCGGGATCTCCCATCATTGCTTCTTTGCCCATAACAATTGTATAAGAACCGATTGCATTATGGTTGTGGTGTTCGTTGTTGTTACCACCTTTTAAGGCTACACCAATCGCTCCTTTTTCTGAAGGATTATTTGGACGACAAATTAGCACGCCTGTTTTATCAAAATAAGAACGAATAGCTGTTTGATTAACTTCCTTTTGCACTGAGATATTTGCTTGATATACATTATTTGTTAGCTTGACGATATCAAATACCAAATCGTTTGGATTGGGTACAGAAGGTAAATTATATTGTTTTAACCCTAACCCTAAGGCCTGATTACAATACCAAAGTATTTGAGCATCTGCTTTTGTTCCTACCCTACAATCAGAAATGGTTGGATAACATTGATTGATAATTTCGAGATTAATAGGGAATTGAGCAATCTTAATCATCTTCTCAGACTTGAATAGATCGAGTTGATTATTAGTTGAAGTCAATAAAAATTCTCTAAGGGTAATATATCTTCCAAAACCATAGTTGTAATATCCGAGTCCTTCGGTGCAATATCCATCGTCGGCATAGCTTGCAATATAGTTTTGACTATACTTTTCGGCGATTGAAATAAATACTGCCCGATCGGTTTTATTAGGTAAAATTGTTAATGCAGCCCCTGTAACACCTGCAAGACATACCGCATTCCAATTGTTTGTAGTGGTTAACCACCAATGATTTTTCAAGGTTTTGAAAGTTGATAATACAGGATTAAATATTCGTTGTTGTAATGATTCACGAATATCCTCTCTTACTTTTTCGGTCAGTTTATCACCAAGTAAATAGTAAGATTGTGAAAATAATGTGGCAAGACGAGCTGCTGATAAATCTACTTCGTATTCTTTACCATAAAAGTTTTTGTAATTTTTATCATGTGCAGCTAAAGACCATGATCGTTGATGCAGCAATTCGTTTATTACAAATGATATCAAGGGAATAAATCGTCCTTTGTTTTCCAGGCATTCTGCAAAGACCAATTTTCCGAGCCATTCCTGCCGTTCGCTCATCATTTTGTCCGTATTTTTTCTAAGGCCTTTTAGCTTATACTCCATGTAAATGTCATCACTCCATTTTGGATAATCCTCTTGTTTATATTTACTTACGGAAGCAATAAACTCGTTGTAATTAATCTTTGAGGCAATTCTATTCCATTCTTGCCTGTCAGTACAAGGCTTGCCAAGTCCAATTGGGTTCTCTATTAATAAGTTTTTAATTTGATACACTCGAAGACTATCAAGATGTTCTAAAATTACTATGGGCTTATTGATATCTGTGCTATTATTTTCCTCTTTCTGAGCATTTAGATTACTTACAATTAACAGACAAATTATCATGGATAATCGGGCAATTCCTTTGAAGCTTATTTGCATATTTATTTTATTTATTATCTCTACGAATTGTTTGGTGAATGACCTATTTATTGATCATTTAATATTTTTAATTACAGACTACATGTGGTTTGATTAGTTTAACACTGATTACGCAATAGGACTCTACTACAATTATTGTTATTACTCAGGTATTTTTACCACTAGGGTCACAAGGTTTTGAACAAGGAAACACAAGGAAAAGTATACTGTTTATAATGAATCTGATTCATTATAAATAGTAAATCCTTGTGATTATTTGTGAAAATCTTTGTGTTCATAGTGGTAAAACCTCCTGAGTAGTAACTCATATTGACTCGAGTTTAAAAAAGAAAAACTTTTTTCCATGTTTTCTTATCTAAACTAGAATCAAATACTATGTACTTACTGTGGTTCCTATTTGCTAACCATTTTTTAACTTGTGTAAGGTGAGTTACTTAACTGAATCCTTTACTTTTACACCTATCAAAATAGATTGTTGATCATTAATAAAATAATACATCAATCAAATAAGCATTGAATTATGACTCGAATTACATTTTTTTTATTGTTGCTTCCGTCTCTTTTATGTGCTCAGATTTATAAAGACACTTTTGAAGTGGTAACTATACAACAACCGCAGAAGTTTTACCTCAATAGCGGTGGTCGTTCATTAGTAGGGGGACAATCAAGAATTGTAATTCCTGTTGCCTTACCCGAGAATACTGTAGAATGGTTTTACACATTGACGACGATTAATGCACAGTCGAAATCGTTAGAGATGGAGAAAAAAACAGACAATATTTCAAGCAAACTTCAGCTTACTCAACAACTAGCCAAACTTGTAGTTAAGGGAATTAATATGGCGGCCGATTTTAATTGGGCATCATTAGCGATGAACCTTGCTTCTACGCCTTCAGGTGGAGAAATGTGCGCTATCTACTTGCTTGATAAGGAAAATAGCAAGAAATTTCTGTCAAAGGATGACCATGCAATTATAGGTAAAGGCTTTGTTTATCAGAGAGAGGGTACAAAGGAGAACTTTAATAGTGGTAATGTGTCGATTAAATCATTCACAAAAGGTGTTTGGTACTTAGGAATCAGTAATCCTACTGTCATCACCGGCATGTATGTTTCGATAGAAATTGCGGCTGTCGTTCAAAAGAAAATTAGAGTAGAAGTATCAGAAGAATTCAAGAAAGCGAGCCTATACTTAAATTTAGCCGAACAGCAGTTTAACAATGCCGCTTATGATAAGAGCCTAGATTATTTCATAAAATCGACCGAGTTAATTCCCACCGACCCTTTTCCTTACTTTAAGATTGGTTTGTGCAAAATATTAATTCATGATAGCACTGAGGCAATTGATGACTACGTTACAGGAATTTCGTTGCTAACTAAAAAGCCTGAAGCTGCAAATAGTTTGTTGAATTTGGCACTATCTGATTTAAATAAACTTCCTGTCAAAGACACCGACAAAACAAGAATTGACGAAATAAAAAAGCTCATTGAAGGAGAATTAATAAAGTATCCAAATAAGACTGATAATAAAGTGGGGAATTAAAATGGGTATATAGATTTTGTTTGAGAATTACTCTAAGTATTTTATTTGATTACTATTTCAATCTTTAAAATCCTTACAAATATTTATGATATCGTTAAGGTGACCTAACTTGTTATTTAGAATCAATATCTGTATCAAATACTACTAAAATGAAATCGTTAACAGCCTTTTTAATTGTGCTTTTCCTTGTTACTTTAACCGCCTGTAAAAGTGGGAATTACAAAGAGTCAGGATATGCAGCAGACAGTGCCAAAGTTGCACTAGATTCTATAAGTACATCATTATCTTCATCAGCTGCCGTAGTTAGCAAAAAAGAATCAGAAAGGAAATTTGTTCGTACTGCCGACCTTAAATTCAAGGTTAAAAGCGTTGTAAAATCTTCTTATGATATAGAAGACATAGTCAGCCGTCAAGGAGGTTTCGTTACCCTTACAAATCTTGCAAGTACTGTTGATAATGTTTCAACTACACAAGTAAGCGAGGACTCAATCCTAGAAACTACTTTTTATACTATTTCAAATACAATTACGATTAGAGTTCCAAATGCAAAGTTGGACACTACTCTCAAGGAGATTTCTAGAAATATCGATTACTTGGATTATAGGATCATAAAGGCAGATGATGTTGCCCTACAATTGTTATCAAATGAATTCATTCAAAAAAGAGCAATAAAGAATGAGGCAAGATTAACTAATGCTATTGATACAAAAGGAAAGAAGTTGATAGAAACTTCTACTACTGAAGAACTATTACTGAATAAACAAGAGGCGGCAGATAATGCAAAGATTGCCAACCTTTCATTGTTGGATCAAGTCAACTTTAGCACCATCAATATTAATATTTATCAAAGACAAACACTAAAAAGAGAATTAATAGGTAATGGTAAGCGTACAAAAGAATACGAACCCAATTTTGCTTTAAAAATAGTGGCATCATTATCATTTGGTTGGGATATTCTATCATCAACTATTATTTTCCTTGTTAAGCTTTGGGCATTTTTTCTCCTAGGAATAATTGCATATTATACTTTTAAAACTTTTGGTAAACGTTCCAAAAAGTAATTAGCGATTCAATAATAGAAGAAATACTATTCACTATTATCTAAATGATAATTGGAGAATTTTTATATAATTCATTCAAATATTTATAAAGAATTGTAAGGTCAGCGTTTGGCATTGTATATTTGCCGAATGATACACAAACATACACTCATCGAGGCTACAATGGCGGGTGCAGCCATTATGAAAGAGTATTTCGATAAACAATATACAATATCAAGCAAATCGAGTCTGAATGACTTGGTAACAGAAGTAGATCATAAAAGCGAAGAAGCTATTTTTAATGTCATAAAGAGTCATTTTCCTGATCATAACATTTTGAGTGAAGAGTCGGGTCCTGTGATACAGGAAAGCCACTACAAATGGATTATTGATCCGATTGATGGTACCATCAACTATGCAAATGGCATCCCAATTTGCTGTGTGAGTATAGGTTTGGAGAGAGATGGCATCATGGAAATGGGAGCCGTTTATAATCCCTTTATCGGAGAGTTTTTCTTTGCGCAAAGGGGATTCGGTGCTACCTTAAACAATAAGAAAATTCATGTAAGCGATACTGTTGATTTAAAAAGAAGTTGCTTGGCAACAGGATTTCCTTACACCTATTTAGATACAGTTAATGGTCCGTTGCAAGTTTTTGAAAAATTAGTTCGTAAGGGAATACCTGTTAGAAGAATTGGTAGTGCGGCTATTGATTTATGTTGGGTTGCAGCAGGACGATTTGATGGGTTCTATGAACATAAGCTTCAGGCCTGGGATAGTGCAGCGGGTTTAATCATTGTATTAGAAGCGGGTGGTAAAGTAACCGACTTTTCTGGCAAAGAATATAATCATTATGAGCCCGGCATCATTGCTACAAATGGTTTAATACATGATTCTTTGATTAATTTGGTTAATGGAGGAGAAGTTTAACTACTGCTAACAACATTTATTTTATTTACCAATAATATTCAGTTTTTATTTCCCCTAAAACATTTTTAGGGGATTTCTTTTGGAGAAAACAAACACCCTAATGAGTAATAGTAGAACAGAAATCTCCGATTTGGGAGAATTTGGATTGATAGAACACCTTACAAAGAATTTTGAAATTCACAATGCTTCAACCATTTTAAGCGTAGGTGACGATGCTGCCGTGATTGACCATTTTGGCAAACAAACAGTTATCACTACCGATTTATTGATAGAAGGTATTCATTTCGATTTAATGTACACTCCTCTAAAACATCTTGGTTACAAGAGTGTAATTGTGAATTTGAGTGATATTTATGCCATGAATGCCACTCCCACACAAATTACCTTAAGCATTGGCTTGAGTAATAAAGTAAGTCTAGAGGCTCTCGATGAATTTTATGAAGGCGTTTATGCGGCTTGTGAAAAATACGGTGTCGATTTAATTGGCGGAGATACTTCATCGTCTCAAAAGGGTTTCATCATTTCTGTTACTGCAATTGGTGAAGTGACTCCCGATACATTTGTAAAAAGATCTACTGCACAAAAAGGAGACCTTATTTGCGTTAGTGGTGATGTGGGTGGTGCATTTCTTGGACTTACCTTGATGGAAAGAGAAAAGCAAATTTATCTGGAAAACCCTAAGATTCAACCTGATCTTGAAGGTGAAGATTATATAGTAGGTCGCTTATTGAAGCCTGAAGCTAGAAAAGATATTATTGAGTTTTTAGCAGCAAATGATATTATCCCTACCTCAATGATGGATGTAAGCGATGGCGTTAGCAGCGAAGTATTGCACTTGTGCAAACAGAGTAATCTTGGCTGTGTGATTTATGAAAGTAAACTACCTATACACGAAGCAGCTAGAATGGCGGCTTTCAAATTTAAACTCGACCCTACCGTATGTGCCTTGAATGGCGGTGAAGATTACGAATTGATTTTTACCATGAAACAATCGGACTATGATAAGATTACTCTCAATGAAGAAATTGCTGTTATTGGTTATATGGAAGAGGTAGAACAGGGTTGTAAACTGATTACAAAAGGGGGCAATACTTTTGATATCACTGCGCAAGGTTGGAATGCGTTTAGCTAGTTTGTCGTGATTTTAATTAATTTGTCTCAAGATTTTCTAATTAGTGAGTTGCTATCTTAGAAGCTTCTTTTTGGCTTATGTTTTGTTCTTTACCATGTATTAATCTCCCCATAAATAAACCGTTCATTTAAGGGGTTTTTAAAACTAATCTGATTCGCAATCTTTGTATTCTCATTTGATTGTAGAAAAGTAAAAAAGTAAATAACATGGACATGAGTTTGAAAGTATTAATTGTAGATGATGACCCAATTTTTGTAATGATGCACAGGCAACGGGTAAAAGCAAGTAGCATTGCAGTTAATCCAGAAAGTCATTTTAATGGAAGCACTGCTTTGAGTACGATTTTATCGGAAACCATTGAAGACGACTATCTAGTATTTCTAGATATTAACATGCCTGTTATGGATGGCTGGGATTTGCTTAACGCAATTCAGGAAGCGCCAAATTCTAAGAAAGTGCATGTTGTAATGGTCAGTTCTTCTGTTGATCATCGTGATCGTGAAAAGGCAAAGGAATATCCTCAGGTAATTGGATTCTTTGAAAAAGCCTTATCAAATGATACGTGTAATCAGATAAAAAACAATCCTGCGCTTATTCACTTTTTTAATTAGCATTTAGCTTTTCTCTTCAAACCCTGTTATTAATTAACTAACCGTTTTCCCCTATTATAATCTGTAGTGTATGAAATATTTTGGATAAAGTGTCTCTAAATGAGGCACTTTTTTATTTTATTTCAATACTAACTTAATGTATTGCAGGTTATCTTAAATTTGAAGCCTTACAAAACAACACATCAAATAATTTATTGCAGCCTGATGGAAAAAAATAAAAGACTTTTTGATTGTATAGAATATCAGCTTTCAAACTTTCCAAAAACAGATATGCTTGCCGCTAAAGTAAGTGGAACTTGGAAAACTTATAGTTCAAATAAGGTTCAATCGCTTGTTGATTCACTTAGTATTGGCTTACTTAATTTGGGTATTAGTGGAAATGATATGACTGCTGAAGGTGCTGATAAGATTGGCATCATCAGCAATAATAGACCCGAATGGGTGATAACAGATTTGGCAGTTCAGCAAATTGGTGCCATACTCATTCCTGTTTATCCTACTACTACTCTATCTGAAATTGAATTTATACTAAATGATTCTGCAGTAAAATATATGTTTGTCAGTGATGAGGAAATGCTTCAGAAACTACTTACTATCCGTCAAAATCTTCCCTCTTTAAAAAACATATTTAGTTTTAATGAGATTGTTGGTGTAGATAACTGGCAAGATTTATTTATTGATTCATCTGTTGAAAACCTTGATAAATTAAATTCTATCAAACAAGGAATCCCCGATTCTCACACGGCAACTATCATTTATACATCAGGCACTACGGGAACACCGAAGGGAGTAATATTGAGTCATCGGGCTATCTATGCAAATGTTCGATTGAGTAAAGAAAGTTTTCCTTTCGAAGATAGACCCGATTGGCGAGTACTTAGTTTCCTGCCGCTGAACCATATATTTGAGCGAATGGTTACTTACATCTATTTGTATAGTGGCATCAGTATTTATTATGCAGAGAGTGTAGAGACGATTGGAGATAATTTGCGAGAATTGAAACCAAATGGTTTTACAACCGTTCCTAGATTGTTAGAGAAGGTTTTTGAAAGAATAATGGAGAAGGGCAACGAACTTAAGGGTATAAAACGTAGAATATTCTTTTGGTCGGTCAGTATCGGAGGGAAATATGATAGTAGAATCAACCACGGGTGGTGGTATAACCTGCAATTGGCATTGGTCAATAAATTAGTTTTTGGAAAATGGAGGGAGGCTCTCGGTGGCAATATATCCTTTGTTGTGACAGGAGGGGCTTCCTGTCAATTGAAACTATTAAGAATATTTAATGCGGCGAAGATTCCTGTGTATGAAGGATATGGTCCTACAGAAAATAGTCCTGTGATTAGTGTTAACCGCAAGGCGATTAGTGGTCAGAAATATGGAACAGTTGGGTTGCCTTTAAATGAGTTGCAAGTGAAACTTGCCGATGATGGAGAGATTTTGGTTTCAGGTCCTTGTTTGATGGATGGGTATTACAAACAACCCGAATTAACTGCTGAGACTATCAAAGATGGTTGGTTATATACAGGTGATATTGGAGTGTGGGATGAAGGCAATCTAAAAATAACAGATCGGAAAAAGGAACTTTTTAAGACAAGTGGGGGCAAATACGTAGCTCCACAACCCATAGAAAATAAGTTTAAGGAAGATCCGTTTATTGAACAGATGATGATTATTGGGGCAGAACAAAAGTTTGTAGCTGCGTTGATAGTGCCTAGTTTTCCGACTCTTAAAGAATGGCTGAAAGACAAGCATATTCTTTGGACTTCAAATGAAGCTATTCTTAAGAATCCATTGGTTATTGAGCACTTTCAACATATTACAGGTAAGTACAATGCCTATTTTAATAAGGTGGAACAAGTAAAGAAATTTGCGCTATTACCACAAGAATGGGGAATTGAATCGGGTGAGTTGACGCCTAAACTTAGTCTGAAGAGAAAAGTTATTATGGAAAAACATAAAAACGAAATTGAAGAGCTCTATAATGGAGATTAGACTTTTTTACTACAAGGAACACAAGGTTTTTCACAACGTACACAAAGGAATGTTATTTAAAATGCACTTTTATCAATTGCATAAATCTTTTACATTCTTTGTGTTCCTTGTCTTACCTAGCGTTCCTTGTGTTAGAAAATATCATTCATTAAAATGACTCTTTTATCAATTCGGATTGACTAATTATTTTCTGTTCGCCCATAAGTAAGTTTTTGATAACACAGGTACCTTCTTCCAATTCCTTACTTCCGATGATGATGGCAAAAGGAATCTGCTTTTTGTCGGCGTATTTGAATTGCTTATCCATTTTTGATGCTTCATGGAAAAGCTCACAACTGATATTGTTATTACGTAATTGCTGCATCAGTCCAAAGGCCGTGATGCTTTCCTTTTCTCCTAAATTAAAGAACAAAACCTTTGCTCCCGATTGAACGGTGGTAGGAAACAGATTTAGTTCTTCTAACACATCATAAATTCTGTCAACACCAAAACTGACGCCTACACCCGGTACATTTGGTACACCAAACAATCCCGTAAGGTCATCATAGCGTCCGCCACCACCTATACTTCCAATTTGTACGCCTTTAGCCTTTACTTCAAAGATAATTCCTGTATAGTAATTAAGACCACGTGCAAGGGTGAAGTCGATATTGAGTGGTGAACCCCCGTCCCCTAAAGTGGTGGTATTTGTTGTTGGATTGAAATAATTTAGTAAGTAATTGATTTCTTCCAATCCTTTTTTGCCGGTTTCTGTTCCTCCTATCAAAGAAATGGCAGCGGCAACTTTCTCTTCATTAGTTCCTGTAATATTCAAATATTGTTCAATCGTGTTTATCTGTCCTTCTTCCAAACCACGTTGTACAAGTTCTTCTTTTACCTTTTCAATTCCAATCTTATCTAGTTTATCGATGGCAATAGTTATATCAATCATCTTTTCTGCACCACCACATATCTCTGCAAGGGCAGCTAATATCTTTCGACTGTTAATTCGAATCTCTACCTCTACGCCCAACTTTGCAAAAACAGTCGCATAGATATTCGCTAATTCTACCTCATTCAATAAGCTAGTACTACCCACTACATCTGCATCACACTGATAAAACTCTCTATATCTACCCTTTTGTGGACGGTCGGCACGCCAAACAGGTTGAATCTGATAGCGTTTGAATGGTAGAGTCAACTGCCCATAATTCATTGCCACATATCTTGCAAAGGGAATAGTAAGATCGTAACGTAGGGCACGTTCGGTGATAATCTTAGAATTCTTTCCTAATAGCACCTTTTCAAAATCAGCACGGATAGCCTCATGCTTTGCGGTATTATCCAAACCATTATTCAATAT
>CANCPA010000172.1 GCA_947379895.1 Chitinophagaceae bacterium
GCCGATACCTCAGAACCAGCCTGAGTGAAACGGAAGATATTATCAACGAAGAATAAGATATCCTTTCCTTTTCCTGTACCATCACCATCACGGAAATATTCAGCTACAGTCAAACCACTTAAGGCAACACGAGCACGGGCTCCAGGAGGTTCGTTCATTTGTCCGAATACGAAAGTCGCTTTACTTTCTTTCAATCCTTCCAAATCCACTTTACTCAAATCCCATCCACCTTCTTCCATGTTATGCTTGAACTTTTCACCATAATTCATGATGCCAGCTTCAATCATTTCACGCAATAAGTCATTTCCTTCACGAGTACGTTCTCCTACGCCTGCAAACACAGATAAACCTCCATGTCCTTTAGCGATATTATTAATCAACTCTTGAATCAATACAGTCTTACCCACACCTGCACCACCGAATAAACCAATTTTACCACCCTTTGCATAAGGCTCAATCAAATCAATTACCTTGATACCAGTGAAAAGAATTTCAGTAGCGGTACTTAAGTCTTCGAATAATGGTGGCTTATTGTGAATTGGACGACCACCAACTTTACTTAATTGAGGTAAACCATCAATAGCATCACCTGTTACGTTGAACAAACGACCATTAATATCAGGTCCAACAGGCATTGCAATTGGTCTGCCTGTATCAACTACAGGAATTCCACGTACCAAACCTTCAGTACCTTCCATCGCAATGGTACGTACACTATCCTCACCAAGGTGTTGTTGTACTTCAAGTATTAGTTTGTCGCCATTCGCTTTGGTAATTTCCAATGCGTTATAAATGTCTGGTAATACGTTATCGTTAGGGAAATGTACATCCACTACCGCACCGATAACTTGTTTTATCTTACCTACAGAAGCCATAACTAGTAAGTTTTTTAATATTTAATTAAGATGAAATGATTAAAATAAAGCCAATACTAATGAACTTTTTTTATTCGGCTGCAAAAGTAAGGGTATAGCGCTAATAAGCAAATTGAAAATTATAAAATAAGTCTAATAAAACATAAAAGAGTCTTATTGTTTGAATAAAACGGTGATGATTAAGGTCATCAGCCTTGAAATGAATCGAAATCTAGCAGGTAAAGTGAATTTTATAACTAAAAAGGTGATTAAAAATTTGAACTCAGTGATTAGTAACTCATGCTCCACAGCTTTTAAACAATGAATATATTTTTACGACATAGGAGGTAAAATAGGAAAATAGTATTTTATAATAGTTTGGAAAAGAAAAACCAGAAAAAAAGTTTCACTTTTTACACTCGAGTCTTATGTGAATATTAAAATGAAACGCTATTATGCTCCTATATTTCTATTATTATAAATTAAATTCAGATCCGATCAGAATTTTCGTAATTCTGATCAATAAACGGTTTTCCGCTTGCCACTTTCAAAGTCTTTAAATATAAAGGAACCCAATTTATCGAGGTTAGCAAAGTAAGCCTTCCCTTGATTCATCTCTGTAAATTCTTGTACAAAGTTTTGTAAATAGGGATCACTAGCAATCATGAATGTTGTAATTGGAATCTTTAGCTTCTTGCATTGACCGGCCAAATTAATACAGCGATTGATCACTTTTCTATCTAATCCAAAGCTATTCTTATAATATCTACCCCCAATTTTGAGACAAGTGGGTTTACCATCGGTAATCATAAAGATTTGTTTGTTTGGATTCTTTCTTTTTCTTAATAAATCCATCGCTAACTCCAATCCCGCAACTGTATTTGTATGATATGGTCCTACTTGAAGATACGGAAGGTCTTTCACTTCAATTGTCCAAGCATCATTACCAAAAACTACTATATCTAGCGTGTCCTTAGGGTATTTTGTTTGAATCAATTCACTCAATGCCATTGCAACTTTCTTTGCAGGAGTAATTCTATCCTCGCCATATAAAATCATCGAATGAGATATGTCGATCATCAAAACGGTGGATGTCTGTGTTTTAAAATCATTCTCCCTTATATGCAAATCATCTTCGTGCATCTGAAAACTCTCCACCCCATGATTTATTTGAGCATTACGAATACTTTCAGTAAAGTCTATTTGCTCGAGCATGTCGCCAAACTGAAAGGGACGAGTATCAGAACTAACTTCGTCGCCCTGTCCATGTTTAAAAGTATGATGATTGCCTTGCTTGGATTTCTTTAGTTTGCCAAAAATCTCTTCCAAACTTTTCTTACGAATTGTTTGCTCTGTTTTACCTGTTATCTTAAAGTCACCATCTGCAGGATTTTCTTTTAGGTAACCATTATCTTTTAAGTCTTCAATAAAATCGCCAATGCCATATTCGTTATTTGTAAATTGATACTTCTTATCTAATTCACTCATCCAACTAAGTGCTTCGCTTGCATCCCCATTTGTATAAGTAAGAATTTGAGTGAATAAATCGAGCATTTGCTCAAACTTACTCTTTGTATTTTCTGCTGCGTCAAATTTTATGAAACGATATCCTGTCATTATTAGAGTTTTGATAACGCCTTATTCAATAAAATCAGGCTATAAAGTTGTTGTGTCAGCAAATCTATCAGAAAAAAGTGCTAACACAAATAATAACCCTTTCGAATAAGAAAAGTTCTTGGGGAAAGAGAAGTTTTACTTTACCACAAATGAAACAAGGGTTTTACAGATAACACCTAATTTAAATAATTTTTTCAAACTTAACTATAATGCAAATTATTGATATAGTGAATTGTACAAAAAAGCCCCTAAACTAATTAAGTTTAGAGGCTTTTCATTTATATCAATATAATCCTACAAAGTTTTCAAAACATCATTCATGTTTCTAACAGCAGCCGCACTCTTTTCAAAAGCAGCTTGTTCTGTTTCGTTCAATTTGTAATCCAAAATCTTCTCAATACCATTCTTGCCAATGATTACTGGAACACCCAAACAAATGTCTGATTGACCATATTCGCCATCAAGGGCTACGCAACAAGCAAACAATTTCTTTTCGTCACGTACGATAGCCTCAACCAAAGCAGCACCAGCAGCACCTGGAGCATACCATGCAGAAGTTCCGATCAATTTAGTAAGTGTAGCACCACCAACCATTGTATCTGAAACAATCTTTTGTTGTTGTTCTACTGTTAAGAAATCAGTTACAGGAGCACTATTCCAAGTTGCATAACGAATTAAAGGAATCATAGTAGTATCACCGTGACCACCAATAACAATTGCATTTAAATCGGAAGGATTTGCACCTAAAGCCTCACTCAAATAGCATTTAAAACGAGCACTATCTAAAATACCACCCATTCCAATGATTTTGTTCTTTGCCAAACCTGTGCTCTGCAAAGCTAGGTAAGTCATCGTATCCATTGGATTAGAGATAACAACAATGATTGCATTTGGAGAATACTTCAATACATTTTCTGCAACACTCTTTACAATGTTTGCATTTGTACCAATCAACTCTTCACGTGTCATACCTGGTTTACGAGGCAAACCTGAAGTAATCACTACAACATCGCTATTTGCAGTTTTTGAATAATCGTTTGTAGAACCGGTTATTTTGGTATCGAAACCTAAAAGGGCTGCAGTTTGTGTCATATCCAATGCCTTGCCTTCTGCAAAACCTTCCCGGATATCAAGCAAAACTAATTCTGTTGCCAACTCTTTGCGGGCAATGTTGTCAGCACATGTTGCACCTACTGCACCTGCGCCTACTACTGTTACTTTCATAATAAAAACTTTTTAATTATAATTAAATTTTTCGGGGGCAAAGTTAATAGTCATTTAGTTGGTGGCACTCTTTTTTTTGCTTTTTTTATCGATTATTTTCTCAACGGGCAGTTCATTAACTATTTTAATCAGTTCAGGCATTTTTACTCCCTGATCATACGATTTTATAAACTTCATTTTAGAGTCGAATAGAGCAAAAAAAGGAGTGAATTTTACGCTGAAGTAAACAGGAAGAAAATATTTGGTATCTCTTCCTATGACCATATTAGGGTAATTGGCAGTGTTATACTTTTTTTCAAAGCTATAAAGAGAATCTAATGGATGGAAACTTGCAAATACAAAGAATATTTCTTTTAGGCTATCCATATTCTTCTCTATTTCCTTCATCTCAAATTGACAATGCCCGCATTCTGGGCTGAAGTAAATAATAGCAATCGGACGATTTTTAGGCAAATCATCATTGGAAAACCATACACTATCTTTTCCCTTCACAGAAACTAATATTCGGAAATTTGGCAAAGGTTGCTTTGCATAGGCAGGCAGACTGTCTGCCTTTTTCTCGTTTTCAACTTTTGTAACGTTAGCTTTTTTGTTCTGACAAAATGATAAGAAGCTAAGACTTATCAATAAAAAGGCTAGAAGTATTTGTTTCATGCGATAAAAGTAGAAAATTTGTGACAAAATACTAAAAAGAAATGACCATCCTACCAAGAATGAGACAGCCATTAACTTTTTATTCTATAAAAAATGAATTGTGAATGATTTCTTGACGAATCAAATTATTGTACGTACTTATTTTTTCTTTCCTGCATCTTCCATCATCCGCATTTCTTTGGCATCCTGTAAGAACTCGGATGCGAAAATAAACTTATTCAACAACTCATTTTTGCTGTAAATAATTTCCTTGTTACTTCCTTCCCATTGCTTTTTGCCTTGATGCATATACACAATATGGTCGCCAATTTCCATTACACTGTTCATGTCATGCGTTACAACAATGGTAGTAATCTTATATTCTTGGGTAATTTCTTTGATGAGGTGGTCAATCAATAAGGATGTTTGTGGGTCTAAGCCGGAATTTGGTTCATCACAAAAAAGATATTTAGGATTTAAAACAATTGCTCTTGCAATACCAACTCTTTTCTTCATACCTCCACTCAATTCGGAAGGAAACTTTTTATTGGAACCAACTAAATTTACCCGCTCTAATACTTCATTTACCCTATTCTTTTTCTCGGTTTGACTTTGAGAAGTAAACATATCTAAAGGGAATAGAATATTTTGCTCAACTGTCATGCTATCAAATAAGGCACCGCCCTGAAATAACATGCCTATTTTTCTTCGGAGTAATTTCTTCTCGTCATTCGACATCCTGATAATATCACGTCCCTCATAGACTATCTCCCCCGAATCAGGTTGAAACAGTCCTACCATACATTTTGTCAATACCGTTTTTCCACTTCCACTTGCTCCGATTATTAGGTTGCATTTACCTGCTTCCATCACCGCACTTATGTCGTCGAGTATCACTCGGTCATCAAAAGACTTATGTATGTTGCGTATTTCTATCATGATGTTGCAAACTAATAATTGAAGAGTTATTTATCACAAATAAAACAAAGGTTCCTTTTCAAAAGCTTTTACCACAAGGGAATCAAAGAAAAAACAAGGGTCACAAAGTTTTCAAATCAAATATAACTAGATTAAACGATTGCAAATACTTTAAATCCTTGTGTTTCTTTGTGATAACCTTTGTTTTCTTTGTGGTAATGTCCTTTATAACACTTCAATTTGATTATTCAATAAATCTTCAAATTTATCTCTTCTTCTAATTAAATGAAAGGTCTCATCCTTTACCAACACCTCTGCGGGTTTAAAGCGACTATTGAAGTTGCTACTCATCTCAAATCCATACGCTCCCGCATTCGCAAAAACAAGATAGTCGCCTTCCCTAACTTCATGCAGTTTTCTATCCCAAGCAAATGTATCCGTCTCACAAATATTCCCAACCACACTATAATGCTTTTCTTCCCCTTCAGGATTACTTAGATTCGTTATCTGATGGTAAGAATCGTAAAACATAGGACGAATCAAATGGTTGAAACCACTATTAACACTCACAAAGTGTGTCGCATTAGTTTGTTTCATCACGTTCACTTGTGTAATTAAATAACCTGAACCACTTACCAAATATTTCCCTGGCTCAAACCAAACCTGCAGTGGACGTCCATTAGGATTCGGATGATTGGCAAATGCCTCTCCTACCTTTTGTGCAAGATGTGTAATATCTGTTTGATGGTCACCCTTTCTGTAAGGCACTTTAAATCCTCCACCCAAATCAATAAAGGCAAGTTCTTTAAACAACGGTATTAACTCGAATAACACTTCGATACCCTGAATAAATACCTCTACATCTTTTATTTCGCTACCCGTGTGAATATGTAGTCCTTCGATAAATAAATCTGTCTCCTCGATGATTCTTAATAAATCATTGATTTGGTCGATAGGAATACCAAACTTGCTTTTATCATGCCCCGTCGATATCTTCAAATTCCCTCCTGCCATGATATTTGGACGCAAACGAATACCAACAGGATAGGTATGACCATACTTTTTGCCGAACTTCTCTAGGTTAGAAAGACTATCTATATTAATATGTACACCCAAGCTTTGTGCCTCTTCAATTTCGCTAAAGGCAATTCCATTACTCGTATAAACAACTCTGTCAGGAGGAAATCCCGCATGCAAGGCAAGCTTTACTTCATTGATAGAACTACAATCTACGTTAGAACCTAATTGTTTGAGATGCTTTAAGATATTGATATTTGTCAAAGCCTTACATGCATAAAATATCTTCACATCCTGACCCGCAAAGGCAGTAGTTAGATTTTTATATTGTTCAGCAATCTTCTCTGCATGATAAACATAAACGGGTGTGCCATATTGATTGGCAATATTTGTAAGTTGTTGATTTGATAAACTTAAATTAAGCATTCTAGTGAAAATAATTCTTTTGTAGAAATGAAATATTGTTTGATTAATACACTTTTTGTTAAGTGTAAGAGTAGTGTAGATAGCTATTAAGGCAATTATTCTTCTTCCTTTTGTTTCAATTCGCCTGATACATCAACGACTATATTCGATTGTATATTCTTTTCTTCTTCTGTTGCCTTTTCCAAATCAGTAGCGAAGTCTTGAGGCAACATCATTGTGCCCTGTACCAATTGCTCGGCCAATACTTCTCTTATCTTCGGCAAATCAGCAGGAGAGTTGATACCAAAATAATCCATGAAGTTTTTAGAAGTCGTATATAATAAAGGATGACCAGGTAATTTCTCGTTACGTCCAGATATCAATATCAGTTCCTTTTCCAATAGTTTCTGAACACTATAATCGCTGTTTACTCCCCTGATACTTTCAATCTCTCCTTTTGTAATCGGTTGTTTATAGGCGATGATAGCGAGGGTTTCGAGTGCTGCATTAGAGAGCCTTTTCAAGAATTTATCTCCATTCAACTGTGCAACCGTCTTATAGTAGTTCGTCTTTGTAAGAAACTGTAAGCCTCCACCACTCTCTTTAACTTCGAAAGGATAGAACTCGGCACTATATTTTTCCTTGATGCCTGCAATACAGGTTTCAACTTGTTCGAGGGTTACTCGTTGTTCCATAAAACCAAAGGCATTGTTTATCAACTCCACAACTTCTAAAACCGTCAAAGGTTTCTCGCTTGCGAAGATGAGTACTTCAATATGTGGTATTATTTCACTTAAATCCATGCCCCTGCCCCCTGAAGGGGTACTTTAGTTAAACTTATTTTATGGTAGTTTTTAGAGACTTGTCCCCCTTTAGGGGATAGGGGTCTATCCTTCTAAAGCAGCAGCACCGCTTACTATTTCAGTCAATTCGGTAGTGATTGCCGCTTGTCTTGCCCTGTTATAGCTAAGTTTCAGGCTCTTCAACAGTTCGTTTGCATTTTCGCTTGCCTTATCCATTGCCGTCATTCTCGCTCCGTGTTCGCTTGCACTACCGTCTAATACCGCCTTAAATAATTGTGTATTCAATATCTTCGGCATCAACTCGGCAATCAATACACTCTGTTCAGGTTCGAAGATGAAATCGGCTTTCTTAACGCCATCTTTCTTTGCAACCTTTGGAATTGGCAAAAATTGTTCAGCCTTGAATTGTTGTGTAGCGGCATTTTTAAATTCGCTGTAAATCAATTCTACCGCATCAAATTCTTTATGTGCAAATGCTTTTGTAGCAGATTCAGCAGCAGCCTGTACATTTGGGAAAGTCAAGTTTAGATAAATATCCTTATAGGTATCAACCGTAGTATATCCCGATTTTGTCAAGCTCTCAAATCCTTTCTTACCAATGTTCCAAACTGTAACATTTCCTTTAGCAAATTGAGAACTGTATTTTTCTTCTACAACAGACTTTGCCAATTTCACAATGTTTGCATTGTAAGCACCGCACAAACCTCTGTCGCTAGTAATGACTATTAATAAAACCTTTTCAATTGCTCTTTCTTCAGCCAACTTGTTTTCTACATTACCATCAGAATTACTAACGATATTGCTAAGCATTTCCTGCAACTTTTGAGCATAAGGCCTCATTTGAATGATTGCATCCTGTGCCCTACGAAGTTTTGCAGCACTCACCATCTTCATCGCCTTGGTAATTTGCTGTGTACTTTGAACGCTTTTTATCCTGTTGCGGACTTCTTTTAATTGAGCTCCCATCTTATTATTAATTACTTATTTAGTTACTCCAATTTCAAGTCATCTTACATCCTTTCAAATAGATTTAATCCGAAAGAATGTATTATCCTTAATTTTTGGTGCGCAAAAGTAACAAAATCTATTTATCAAGCCTAAATATTTACAGAGTAAAATTATCGTTACATATAACTATGTCTTTAACACAAAGAAAACATGGGAAAAACAAGGTTACTAAGATTTGAAATTATAATGTGATACTACTCAATAGGGTTTAGACAATAAATTTAATCTATTTTATCAAACCCCTGTGTTCCTTGTTTTTTCCTAGTGTTCCTTGCTGAAAATCTTTATTGTTTGGTAGTAAAACACCTTTATTTTTACCACCGATGAAAATAATTGTTAATAATATCACTTTTCAGAATGGTTCGTCTCAAATTGACTCTTATATAGACAATGTTTTTCAATTATTAGTTAAGAGGTTTCCGGAACATCATTTTTGTTTTCTAGTATTAAAAAATCATCATTCTCTTCATTCTTTCAATGCGCCTAATACATCGGTCATAACTATTAATGAAATCAATTCATTCAACCTTTGGCGAAATATTAAGTTGCCCCTTTTATTAAGGAAATTGAAGGCAGATGTGGTCGTTCAATCGAATGGAATTTGTTGTTTCAATACAGGCATTCCTCAAGTATTATTGATTAGTGATTGTTTGTGGTTGCATAAGCCCACATTTATTCCTACAAAAGTACGATTGTATTATCGACTTTTTATGGCTAAAAGTATGAAGAAGGCGAAGGGTATCATTGCATTTTCACAAAATGTGAAAGACGATTTATCTAAAGCATATCCAATTGCTGCGAATAAGATTAATATCGTTTATCCTGCGGCAAATTGTAACTCTCAACCCATTTCGATAGAAAAGAAAAGGGAAATTAAGGACGGATATGCAGATGGAAGGGAATATTTTTTATTTACCGAAGGGAATAATCCGATAAAAAACGTGGTGGCTGTTTTAAAAGCATTTTCCCTCTTCAAAAAGTGGCAGAAGAGTAATATGAAACTTGTTATTACAGGTTTAATCACTCCGCAAAAGAATGATGTATTGGATAAATTAAGTAGTTATAAATATAAGGATGATGTAGTAATTCTCTCTTCTTTGAATGAACAACAGACTTCCAATATTATTGCCGCCGCCTATTGTTGTATTTTACCAAGTCGTTATGATGGATTTGCAACTGCTATATTGAATAGCCTGCAAAGTGGTGTTCCAGTAATTGCGAGTAACATTGAAGGCATGAAAGAGGCGGGATGGGATGCTTGCATCTATACTGTGCCCGATGATGTGGATGATATTGCCAATCAAATGAAATTGTTGTATCGAGATGAACAGCAAAGAAATTTATTAATTGCTAAAGGACTCGAGCAAGCAGGGAGATTTAGTTGGGAAAATTCGTCTGCACTTATTTGGGATTCTATTTTAAAAATAATTTCTAAATAGTTTGACAGTCATTAGTAGGTATTAATACAAATGGAATAAGGGTTTCAAAAAATAACAAATACGAATAGCCATGTTTCCTATTTATATAACTTTTAGCAAAGAAAAAAGGCTACCACATAGTCACATAGCCACATAGAAAAGACATAGCTTTTTTCTATGTTTTATTAAAAAGAAGTTCACATAGAAATCCTACTTCGTAGAATTTTGAACGTCAATTTTAAAGAATTAATAGAGTAGAATACAAGGGTTTTGTATTTTTAATACATGATTACGTAATAATTTACTTTGTGTTCCTTGTTTTTTCCTTGTTTTCTTTGTGTTAAAAATTATATCATTTTAAATCACAAATAAATGTCTGCACCTTTTTTTTATCAGCAAGAAGTACCTAGTATTGGTTATTCTATTCTTTCGGAAGAAACGAGTAAACATTGCATTCAAGTTTTAAGAATGAAAGTGGGCGAACCCTTGCAACTTACCGATGGAAAGGGTTCATTGATTTCGGCAATTATTACCAAAGAAGATAAGCGGCATTGTGAAATAAAAGTTTTGGAAAGTACTTTTGAAGAGAAGAAAGGAAGGAAGGTATCGATAGGTATTTCTCTTTTAAAGAATGTAAACAGACTAGAATGGTTTTTGGAAAAAGTAACAGAACTCGGTGTATCTGAAGTGATTCCTTTGCTTTGTCAAAGAACCGAAAAACAACA
>CANCPA010000173.1 GCA_947379895.1 Chitinophagaceae bacterium
AATTAACCTGTCAGACTGAGGCTCTCGAAGTCGGGTCGAATGGTTATAGTTGCTTGCACTTCGATAAACTCAGTGTGACAGTCTCGCTGATATTCGTAACCAACTGCAATGTCATTTCAAAAAACTTGAGAAACTCTAATTACTGCCTCTGTGTGACAGTCTTGGTGATTTTCGAAGAGAATGAAAATGAAATCCTGTGTTTATGGTAATTCCCGCCAATATGAATTTCCTTAACTTAATGACAATGGGGTTGGGGCAATGTCATTAAGTTAAGCGAAACTTCGAAAATTAGAGTGTCAGATTGAGCCTGTCGAAATCGGGTTGAAATGTAAGATGCTTTCACTTCGACAGGCTCTGTGTGACAGTCGTGGTGATTTCCGAAGCGAACGGTAATGAAAACTTGTGTTTATGGTAATTTCCTCCACTATGAATTTCCTTAACTTAATGACATTGCCCGTAGGGACGGCATATCATTTTAAAATGCTCAAAAGAAACATTTTTTATAGTTTCAAACGCAAATTATGTCGTAACTACGGTACTTCAAGTCTTCATTTTAATATTTTAATACCAATGTTTAGTACCTAAGGGTACTTTCAACCCTTGATTCGCATTAATAACTTACCTCTACTTTCTTAGCACCGTAAAAAATACTTTTTCAGTAGTTGATAAATTGCCAACAGTAATACAGCTACATCCATTATTCATTCCTTCCTCTTCCCCGCCCTTAACTACTTTAGTTGTTCCTACAGCCTTCTTTCCTTTATAATAAATCAAATCTCCTGTTCCCGTATTTGTCAATTTAGTACCTAATACAATACCTGTAATAGTTCTTGTTTGTAATGGTAAAAGCATCGATTTCCTAATCTTTGAAACCGAAGCCAACGATACAATGTTAAAACCCCATTCCGCAACTACACTCGTATCTGTCGCAAATAACTTCATCAAAAAATCGCCAATCAAGCGAATGCCCCCCCACTAGCCCATGAATGAGTTTTGCTTGTAAGTTATTCTACGAAAATCAGGAATCTGGCGCATGACTCACGTCATGTGCCGCTAGTTATTATACTCATTAATACATGAAATCATTTAGTTTTTTATCCTCAGATATAGCAAGTCAATTTCTATTTTACAATCAATCTTTTCTGCTTCCGCAAGCGTGTCGCTTGTGGTTTCGCTACAGTCTATGTAAACCACAATTCATAGACTTTCAGCTGCAACACCTTGAATTATCAGGCGATAGCAGGGATTTCTAACAATATCTTGTTCCATCGGAAAGAACAGTCATTAATAATATTTTATTTTATTCTCTATTTATCTGCACCTTTACATCTTTTGAAATAATGAGAGACTCAAAGAAATAATACAGTCTTAATGAACACCCATGATTCTCACAACTTATATTTCATATTTCATCCCCATACTTTCAAAAAATAAATTTCATTACTACTAAGGGTAAACCTTTTATTTATACACTATCTTATATACACTGCAATTTTGCTTGGTATGGAAAACAAGGAACTTAAATTTTCTGGCGACAAAGCAAACGGACAAAATAAGTCTGTTGTAAGCCTATTTGTCGAAAATGAAACAGATCTGCAGTGGGATGGAGTCTTGGACAACGACATTTTAATAAGGCATGTATTATTGAAGAATCCTGAAAAGGGTTTTGAAATGATTTTCAAGGCAAACTATACATCACTCTGCAATCTAGCAGTACGCTATGTTTATTCCAAAGATATTGCTGAGGATATTGTAAGTGATGTATTCTGTGACTTTTGGAAGAACAAGCGATTCGAAAAAGTCTCTTGCACTTTTAGGACTTATTTGTTTCAGTCTGTTCGTTATCAGGTGTTTCATTATCTGAAAAGAGAGTTTTCTAAAAAAAGTGAATCTTTACATTCGACGAATGCTGAATTTGATTTTCAAATCGAAAATTATACCCCTCATGAAATTATGTTATTTGATGAACTCAATTCTAAAATAGCTGAAACTGTCAATTCGTTTTCTCCTCAATGTTTGAATGTTTTCCTGTTGAGCAGATTTGAAGGAAAGAAAAACAGGGAAATCGCAGAAAATCTTGGAATTAAGATTAAGACTGTAGAATCTCATATGAAGAAGGCACTAGCAACACTAAAAGGAACAATAGGAAATTATTTGAAATAGAAATCCTCCCCTTTAAATACGAAAAAACAAATAAGATGTGTAACTCAAACTTAGAAAATACAGGGATTGTAAACAAACATATATTATTGAACCATTTTGTAGGCAAATCTGAACCATTACAAAAGAAAGTAATCGAAAAATGGTTGGAAACGCCCAAAAATCTTAATTTTTATTATGAATGTTATGATGAGTGGTTGAAAGAGAACTATTTATTCATGCCAAATGAAACCGAAGCATTTCAGAAAATAATACAGGGACGTGTACCCAAAAAAGAAGTGACGAAAAACAACTTCTCTCTGTTACTTGGAGTGAAAATGATTGCAGCCGTTATCTTTTTTGTACTACTTGGGACTACCTATATTTTAACCAAAGATTTTATATTTTACAAAACTATCCAAACAGCATTTGGTGAAACAAAAACCATTGTTTTACCCGATAATAGTGTGGTTACCTTAAATGCAAATACTTCGATTAAATTCCCTCGTTTTGGATTTGGTGAAAATACACGGATAGTACATTTAAATGGTGAGGCAGATTTTAGTGTGGTTCATACAAAAAGTAATCAGCAATTCATTGTAAAAACTGATAATAAATTAAATGTGTTGGTTCTTGGAACACAGTTTTGTGTCTATGCTAGGGGTAGTCAGGCAAATGTAGTATTAAGAAAGGGGAAGGTGTCATTGACTTATTCCCAAAACCAAGTTGTCAAGAATGCTGTCCTTAAGCCAGGTGATTTTTTTACTTCGAATAATGAATTTAAAGAAGCTCAAATTAACCATATTCCAAGTCCAGAAAGGCTAAGTGCATGGGAAAATCATGAATTTGTTTTTGATGAATTAACCTTCTCGGATATCGGTAGGATTTTAAAGGAAAATTTTGGTATTGAGGCTAAATTTCAAAATGATGAATTGGCAAATACTCAAATATCAGGAACTATAAAGGCGTATAATTCTGATGAACTAATTGAAGCAATTGCTCAATTGTTAGAAATAAATTATAAGGTAGAAAATAAGACCGTTTACTTTTTTGAATAAACAGTACTATTGTTCTCTAATACGCATAACTTAAAACGTAAAACGTACAACTTAATACCTACTTACTTACTTTTAATGCTGTTATGAAAAGATTTCAACATTTAATTTTACAAATACTGACTCTCTTTGGGATATTATTGTTTGTAAGATTTGATACAATTGCACAAAATTCAATAACTGATCAGGGAACACTGTTGAAATCAACCGACACCTCCCCAAAAACAATTGGGTTAGTAGAGGCATTGAAAATTTGCAAGGTGAAATTTGGGGTTGATATTTTATACCAAAATAAGATGGTTGATGGTTTATTGGTTTCAAATGAAAATTTCGACTCAAAAGAAAATATTGAAGTTGTTTTATCGCGAATTTTGGGTTCGGTAGGATTGAAATTCAAAAAAATAAAAACCAATTTGTATGCAGTTGTAGGAGAGAAGAAATCGCCCATTAATAAAAGTTCAAGTGCTGCAGAAAAAACTATTTTCTTAACCAAAGAAAGCAATAATATTGTTGAAAAGGAGACTGGGAATAATGAAGAAAAAAACAATCAAGATAATTCTACTAACAAATTATTAGCTGATATCATTATTTCGGGCACTGTAAAAGATGAGAAAGGAAACCCAATAAGTGGCGTGACCATTAATGTGATAGGGAGTAAGGTTTTTACTACTTCTGATAATAATGGTAAATTTAAAATCAAGGTTAAAAATTCAAATTCAGTTCTATACTTTTCTCATATAGGATTTAAATCAATTGAAACACAAGTGGGTAACTCTACAAATTTATCAGTAACATTAATTTCCATAGCCACTGTTTTGGATGATATAGTCGTAATAGGATATGGGACTGTAAAAAAGAAAGACCTCACAGGTTCTGTAGCCAAAGTCAATATGGCCGATTTGAACAAGGCACCTGTTCGTTCTTTTGATGAGGCATTAGCTGGAAGAATTGCAGGCGTACAGGTATTCTCTAATGATGGTCAACCTGGTTCACCTATTACTATTTCAATAAGGGGGAATAACTCTTTGACACAGGATAATTCACCATTATATGTTATTGACGGATTCCCAATCGAAAACCCAAACAGTAATGTATTAAATCCTGCAGAAATAGAATCTATTGAAATCTTGAAAGATGCCTCAGCAACTGCAATATATGGTGCTAGAGGGGCAAATGGAGTGATTATTATTACGACAAAGAAAGGTAAAGTCGGGTCTCCTGTCATTGCTTTTGATACCTATTATGGTACTCAACAGAATGCTAAAAAAATGGATTTAATGGATCCATACAATTTTATCAAATATCAATCTGAGTTAAATCCTACTCAAACAGCGAATACATTTTTCACAAATGGAAAAACACTAGAGTCTTATAAGAATGTAAAAGCAGTGGATTGGCAAGGCATGGTGTTTAGAACTGCACCTATTTTTAATAGTAGTTTATCATTATCTGGAGGAACAGCATCAACCAAATATTCCGTTTCTGGGTCTGCCTTTTCTCAGCAAGGTACTGTCATCAACTCGGATTTTAAGCGTTATCAAGGGAGGTTGGTATTGGATCAAACTATCAATCAAAAGTTAAAGGTGGGGCTTAATGTGAATTATAGTAATCTAATTGCTAATGGAACTTTTACTTCGAGTAATAATGGACTCACTAGTACCGGATTGTTGTATAGTATTTGGGGATATCGACCTATCTCTAGCGACAGTGCTAATGCAAGTTTAATTAATAACCTTTTTGATACGAGTCTTGTGCTATCAAATGATTATCGGGGAAATCCAATTATCAATATTAATAATACCTTAAATAGGAAAACGACTAATGCAATAGTGGCCAACTTATATGCAGACTTTACATTCACTCCTGAATTAAGATTAAGGGTAACCGGTGGAATAAACAAGTCAGAATTAAGAACGGATGCTTTTTATAATTCTAATACAGTAAAGGGTAATGTGTTGAGTCCTCAAGGGATAAATGGACCGAATGGTTCCGTTGTCTATGAAAATACAAATAATTGGGTAAATGAAAATACGTTGACTTACAATAAAAAATTGAATGAAAATAACCAACTAAATATTTTGGGTGGGGCAACTTTTCAAGGCACCACTAATGACAGTTATGGTTATGCCGCCATAAATGTTCCAAATGATCAATTAGGATTGAGTGATTTAGGTGAAGGGATACCTATGTCGGTTTCCTCGAGTAATTCCATGAATACATTGGCTTCGTTTTTAAGTAGGTTGAACTATACTTATCGTTCAAAATATTTGTTTACTTTTTCTTGGCGAGCTGATTGTTCTTCGAAATTTGCTAAGGGGAGTAGGTGGAGTTATTTTCCTTCCGCTTCATTTTCTTGGAAATTGAGTTCCGAAAAGTTTGCTAGAGACTTGACTTGGCTGTCAGATGCAAAATTAAGGACTAGTTATGGAGTGACAGGAAATAATAGGGTAGGGGATTATGCTTATCAATACACTATCGCAACGCCAATCTCTGCAACCTATCAATTTAATCATTCACCAAGTCGTGGTGCGATTCCTAATTTCTTAGGCAATCCAAACTTAAAATGGGAAACTACAGTTCAAGCTGATTTAGGATTGGATGCCTCTTTCTTGAATCAAAGGATAGAAATAACGACTGATTACTACATAAAAGATACCAAGAATTTATTGCTAAATGCTGCATTACCTACTTCAATGGGATTTACTTCTGATTATAAAAATATAGGACAAGTGCAAAATTCTGGTTTTGAATTGAGCATTAGTACGATAAATATCAGGGAAGGTAGCTTTACTTGGTCGTCCTCCTTTAATATTTCTTTTAATCAAAGCAAGGTCATTGCCCTGACACAAAATCAAGAATCCCTACTTTCTACAGTTAAATTTGATTTCAATTATGCATCGCCTCTTTACGTGGCAAAGATTGCACAACCTATTTCACAGATGATTGGCTATAAATGGGATGGTGTTTATCAATTAAACGATTTTAATCAGTTTGCAGGAAAATATGTGTTGAAAGATAATGTACCAAACAATGGAAATGCAAGAAATACTATTCAACCAGGAGATATAAAATATAGGGATATTAATAAGGATGGTGTTGTGAATACGAATGATGTAACCGTAATAGGAAATCCTTATCCAAAACATCTAGGTGGATTGACAAACACTTTTAGGTATAAAGGTTTTGATGTAAATATCTTTTTTCAATGGTCTTATGGTAATGATATTGTAAATCTAAATAGGTTGATTTTTGATGGTAACCAATTGAATTCGACAAATCTTAATCAGTTTGCGAGTAATGAAAACCGATGGTCAATTACCAATCAAAATACAACTGTTTATCGTACCCATGGTGGCGGTCCAATTGGTACTTACTCTTCTCGTGTGATTGAAGATGGTTCTTATCTTCGATTGAAAACTATTCAATTGGGGTATAATTTACCTGTTTCTAGTCTTAAGAAAGTTGCAATTAAAACTTTGCGTGTGTATGCGTCAGGGCAGAATCTAGTTACTTGGACAAAATACTCTGGATTGGACCCGGAAGTATCTAGTTATCAGTCAACACTTACCCCCGGTGCTGATTATTCTGCTTATCCACGCTCAAGAACAATGACGATTGGTGTTAATGTTACCTTTTAATTGATAAATAATAATGAAAGTAGTAATTGATAATTTGAAAAGATAATGGGAATAAGAAAATATCATAAAATAATGTTTGATTATATTGGCAATCTAATATTGCCTTTCATCCTAATCCTATTGGTTGGCTGTAATAAGTTTACCGATACGTTACCCCAAAATGTTAAAGCGGAAAGCGATTATTATAGTACTGCAACAGAGTTGAGCAATGCATTAACTGGCGTCTATGGTATTCTAGCATCTACCAATGTTTATGGAGATGCTATGTGGAATGCTTACAGTGCAGCAACCGATGAATCTTATTATACAAATACAAATGCTACTGGTCCACAATTGATGAATTTTACTTCCTCTGACCCTACTATCGCTAGTACATGGACTCAATTATATAGTGGTATTAATCGGGCAAATCTTGTTTTGGAAAATATCAACAAGCCAATTATGGATTCTGCTAGCCGGTCAGTTATTAAAGGGCAAGCCTTGTTTTTAAGGGCATACTATTATTTTTTGTTAGTTTCAAATTGGGGTGATGTTCCAATGAGGCTACATTCAACCACTTCGCCTGATAGTGTTTCTTTTCCTCGTACCGATTCCAAGATTGTCTATAATCAGATAGTAAATGATATGACAATTGCAGATTCATTGGTGCAGACTGCTACCTATTATGGTTTTGCTGGAAGGGTATCAAAAACAACTGTTGAAGGCATTCTCGCAAGGGTTTGCTTGTATAGGGCAGGGTTTCCTTTTACCGATGACCACTCTTCCTGGTTTGCTCAATCCCTTTTTTGGTCTAATAAAGCAATTAATTCGGGTATTCATTCTTTGAATCCTAGTTATAGTCAGGTTTTTATTAATCATTGTCAGGGAATCTACGATATCAAGGAAAGCATGTGGGAAGTTGAGTTTTATGGAACTGGTAATGGAAATCCCTATCCACAAACAGGTGCAGTCGGTGTTTTGAACGGTATCAGCTGTAGCGATTTGATTCATGGTGTTTGTTTCGCTCGGATTTCAACACAGGCAAAACTATTTAATTCCTTTGTTGATAATTCCTCTTTAACTTCTAGGGATACTCGCAGAGATTGGGCAATTGCTCCTTATAGTTTAAAAACTACAAATGGGGTTACTACTAGGGTTGCTTGGCCTATCAACTCGATATATAATAGGAATGATGCAAAATGGAGGAGGGAATACGAATCGGGAAACAATAAGCAAAAGAACTATTCTATCATAAATTTCCCACTATTGCGATTTGCTGATATTTTATTGATGAAAGCAGAGGCAGAAAATGAAGTGAATAATGGCCCTAATGCTGCTGCTTATGCATGTATCAATCAGGTTAGAAGAAGGGCCTATGGTTTTCCCTTGAATACAGCAAATGTTGTTTCCGACCTTCCTGCTGGATTAGACTATGCAGCTTTTCAGCAAAAAGTTTATGATGAAAGATTTCGTGAGTTGTGTTTTGAGGCACTAAGAAGAAATGATTTGATTCGTTGGGGTATCTATATACCTACGATGAAGGCATTGGCAAATCTTGTTTCAACAACTGCCTCTGCCGGATTTCAATCTGCCGCCCTTGCAGCAAATAATATACAGCAAAAGAATGTGTTATTTCCCATACCAATTAATGAAATGTCACTCAATCCTACTATAGGACAACAAAATGTTGGATGGTAGATTAAATGTGAGTGATGAGATATGAACTATGAGTGGTAATTAATTAGTCAGATTTTTTGAAAGATGTATTAAAATGAGAAATAGTATAATAGTTTTATTGATGTTCCTTATCTCTTGCACAAAGAAAGAAGTGAGCACAGTTTCATTTAATGTAACTACTACATCTACAACTTTTAATGTAGGTGATAGTGTCGTATTTACGATGGCTGGCAATCCAGATTATATAGTATTTTATTCAGGAGAAACTGGCAGTAAATATGAAAATAGAAACCGCGATACAGCTTTCGGTACGCCCACACTTAGTTTTTTGAGTGCGGCATTGAATGGTAGCGACACAGGAACATTACACTTGATGCTATCTACCAATTTTAGTGGGATATATGATTCCTCTCATGTGAAAAATGCCAATTGGACTGATATCACCAATCTAGTAAAACTTCCTACAAAAAACAATGACACCTTATTTTCTGGAAATATTTCTCTTTTCGATTTCATTCATAAGGATACTCCCATTTATGTTGCATTCAAATATGCCGACCAACAGAACGGAATCACCTCACAAAGAACTTGGTTGATTCAAAATCTTGTATTAAAAAATATTTTGCAGGATAGTACAAGCACAACATTGTTGGATTTGCCCAATAGTGTTTGGCTAGGAGTTAATATGTTAAACTCTGCGGCTATATGGTCTATTTCAACTACTGCATTCAAGATTTCAGGGGGTAATGCAACGGCGCCCTCAAATGAGGATTGGTTAGTTTCTCAACCCATAAACCTAACTAGAGTTACTCCGGATGTGGGAACTTCCATCAAAACATTTACCGACCCTATCTTGAAAAGTTATTATCATGTATTTAAAAAACCTGGTACATATTCCATTGTTTTTGATGCCATAAATGCAAATTCAAATGGAAGTCAGGAAACTCTCAGGACAATAAATATCACAGTTAAATAATTATCTAATTAAAGCAAATATGAGAAAGCAAAGAATCAAAAAGGATGGGTTGATGAGAAGTAAACTAACAATTAGTAATTTATTCCTGCTTATTGCCCTAATTAGTATGAGTAGTACTCAGGCTCAATTAGTTGAAAAAGCGTTTAGTAATGCACAACAACAGGATAAAAATATGGTGATTGTAGCTAAAAATCCTTCAACACCTCCTCGAACTACAAATCCAGATGGTACAATCTCATTTAGTTCTAGTATCTATGATTGGACAAGTGGATTTTTTGCGGGCAATTTGTGGTACACATACGAGGCAACAAAGGATGAAACCTTGAAGAAAGAGGCCATCAGATATACAGAGGCGCTTGATTCTGTACAATATTACACCCGTAACCACGATGTTGGTTTTATGCTTTATTGTAGTTATGGCAACGGTTACCGCCTTACTCACAACGAGAAATACAAAGATGTGCTGATTCAGGGTGCCAAATCTTTATGCACCCGTTTCTATCCCAAAGTTGGTGTTATCAAAAGTTGGAATGGTTGTCGTTCATGGGATGGGAAAACAATTCTTCATTATCCCGTTATCATCGACAATATGATGAATTTGGAGTTGTTGTTTTTTGCATCTAAGGTCACCGGCGATACTTCCTATAGACATATTGCAATTACTCATGCATTAACAACCATGAAAAATCACATCCGACCCGATTTTAGTACTTACCATGTAGTAGATTATGATGGAGAAAATGGGAATGTTTTGCATAAAGAAACGCATCAGGGATATGCTAATAATTCCACTTGGTCAAGAGGTCAAGCTTGGGGTATTTATGGGTTTACCATGGTTTATAGAGAAACAGGGGATAAGCGTTTCTTGGAAACAGCACAACATTTAGCTGATTTCTTTATCAATCATCCTCGACTCCCAAAAGATAAGATTCCTAATTGGGATTTTGACGTAAACCAACTAGGGTTTCAGACACAATTCAAATATGATTCTACAAAGTACAAAGAGATACCTAGGGATGTTTCAGCCGCAGCAGTAGCAGCCTCTGCCTTATTTGATTTAAGCAAGTTCTCTGGAAAGAAAGGATTAGCGTATAAAAAAGCGGCCATTCAAATAGTGGAGTCTTTGGCAACGAATAATTATACGGCAGAATTAGG
>CANCPA010000174.1 GCA_947379895.1 Chitinophagaceae bacterium
CTAGTGGAGCAATTAATGGAGTTTTGGGTATTGCAATTGCGAATACATCAGGTGGTGTCGCTTTAGCAGCACCACTTACAACCGCAGGCACACTGACACTAACAAGTGGTAAATTAACTACTACTGCAATAAATACATGTACTGTTGGAGCAACATCTGGTGGTAGTGCTACTGCCTATGTAAGTGGTCCACTAACAATAACATTACCTTCTGCTGCTAGTACAGTATATACTTTCCCTGTTGGTAGTGCAACTGCATATTTGCCTTGCGCATTAACTGTTGCAACAAGTGCAGCAACAAGTACTGCTACTGTGCAAGCAATCTCTTCTAATTCAGGGGGTAGTGCAGATGGTACTTCATTAACTGCAATTAGCTCAAGTGAATATTGGTCTGTTACTACAACAGGATCTGTAATAACAAGTATTACGGCTTCTTTAGGAAAGGCTTCTTTAAGCACCTTTAATGTAGTTGGATTAAGTTCTACTCTTGCAGGAAGCTATTCTTCGATTGATGGTACTACAGGAGCAACTGTAGGCGGCATAAACGGTATTGGTGTATCATCTACTGTTACAGCTTCACCTAGTGTTGCAGGAACATACTATCTAGTATTAGGAACAGCTGCATGTTTTACAGCTAATACTTCAAATCCTTCAGCAATTTCTGCATGTATAGGAACTGCAACTACAATGTCTGTAAGCGCTACAGGTACTGCCGCAACCTATTCATGGCAATATAGTGCTAATAATTCTACAGGTTGGGCAAGCGTAGCAAATGGTACACCTGCTAATATTACTTACTCTGGAAATACTACTAATACGTTAAGCATCACTGCAGCAACAGGTGCAACTACAGGTGCAGGTGGTTATTACAGATGTGTAGTCTCTGTAACTTGTGATGCTAGTACTGTAAACTCTAATGGAGCTCAATTAACAGTAAGTCAGCCTATTGCAATTGGAACATCTCCTTCTGCTGCTACTGTGGCAATTAGTGGTGCAGCTACTACAATGTCTGTATCATCTGTTACAGGAACTTCTCCTGTTTACCAATGGCAACGTGCATCTTCTGCAGGAGGGGTCTACAGTAATGTAGTAGATGGGACACCTACAGGTGTTACTTATTCTGGAAGTACAACCGCAACATTGAGTATTTCAGCAGGCATTACAGCTTCTACTGGTACAAATGATTATTATAAGTGCGTGGTTTCAGGAACAGCACCTTGTGGATCTGTATCTTCAGGTAATGCGTCATTAACAATTAATTCTGCTGTTTCATTAACTCCACCTACTTTATCTTCTTCTAGTCAATCTGTTGATGGTGATTTTGTTATTACTTATGCAAATGATGCTGCTTGGAATGGCAATGTAACTGGAATTACTGTAGATGGAGGAAGTGTTCTATCGCTTTCAACAGGACCAAATACTTATTTCTCAACACCTGCTGCAGGTTCTATTTCAATACATACTTCTGCAATTCCTGATTTGCAAACTGCAGGAACTCATACAATCGTCGTAATTGCAACAGGTTATAATAATGCTATTTTAGGTACGGCTGCTACAATTGCAGGTTCTGCTACTAAATTAACTATAGCTTCAATAACAACACCACAAACTGCAGGAACTTCATTCAATGTGATAGTAAATGCATTTGACCAATATGATAATGCAGCAAATAGCACGGCTTCTGTTACCTTGTCTGCTTCTGGAACTGGAATTTTAAGTGGTAATACAGGTGCTTTAGTAGGAGGGACTCGTACGTTCTCTGTTGGATATACAAAAGCTGAGTCAGTCACATTTACTGCTGCAGCTTCTGGCCTAACAACATCACTTTCTAGTAACTCTGTTTCTTTCAATGCAGGAACAGCTACAAAATTACAATTACTAATGCCTGGTGAAACAGCAGCTCCAGGTACAGTTTCTGGTAAAACAGGATCTCCTACTGCACAAACTGCTGGAACTGCATTAACTGTAACTGTCAATGCAGTGGATGCTAACTGGAATTTGGTAAATTCAAATACACACACTATAAATATAACAAGTAGTGATGCTGCAGCAACATTATCTGCAGCTGCTGCTTTAGTTGCAGGTACAAAAACATTTAGTGTTACTTTAAAAACAGCAGGTAGTTTCACTATCACTGCAACTGATGCAAATGTTACACCTCTAACTGCAAATACAGGAACTTCTACTACAGTAAATGCAGGAGTAGCTACTAAGTTGGTGATATCTGCAATTGGAACACAATCTGTAAATGCTCCTTTTAACGTTACTATTACTTCTACGGACGCAAATAGTAATCCAGCAAATGTTACAGGAACGACTACAATTACCTTGACAAAAGCTACAGGTGCAGCAGGTGCTTATTCTGGAACACTTACAGGTTCTATAACTGCAGGTTCTAATTCAGTAACAATTAGTGGAGTAATCTATAATACAGTCGAAACAACAAGTTTAACTGCTACGGCATCAGGTGGAACTCCTGCTTTAACTGCAGGTACTAGTGCTACGTTTAGTGTTACTAATACTACTTATTATTCTAAAACAAGTGGTAGTATGAATTGGACGGATGCAACTTGGGGTATAAGTGCAGGGGGACCATTTAATCAATCTATTTCAAGTTCTGGTGCTGATTTAGTGGTAATTCAAAGTGGAGGAACTGTAAATCTGAATACTAACTATACAAGTGTAACAGGTGGTACAATTACTGTAAATGGAACTTTAAATATTACATCTAATTATAAGTTGACAGCTGCTGCTAATTTTACAATAAGTTCTGGCGCTAATTTGAATATTGCGAATAGTGCAAGTACTGTTGCAACTAATGCATCCGCAACAAATGGTACCTTAGAAATTACAGCAGGAACATTTACCATCACAGGTACAATGACTGTCAATGGATACTTTAAAAATTCCGACGCAACTGCAGTTGTAAATACTGTGGGTACTCTTTCTTTTGGTAACTATAGTGTTTATGAATTGAATAATACTTCAATAAGTACAGTGCCTACAGCAACTTGGAATGCAAATGCTACTCTATTATTTAGTGCTTGTTCAACTAGCTCATCTAGTACGTTTACAGTTAATAATACTCATTATGGTAATATTCTAGTAAATACTACAGGTGGTTTCTATTTATCTGGAAATAATGCTAACCCAAATATATTTATTGATGGTAGTTTTACTGTAACCTCAACTAATAATGGTACATTAAAACTGTTTAGTACTACTGGATCTGCTACTAGAAATCTCACAATTCTTGGTGATTTTACAACTTCAGGTGCTACTTACATATTACAATATGATAATAGTGGTGCAGCAACTGGTTTAAATACGATGAGTGTTGGTGGTAATTTATCAGGTGCATTATTTAATAATACAACAGGAGCAACACCAACAACTTCTACATTAAGCTTAACTGGTACAGGTAAAACTATTAATACAACATGCGGTTTTGCAAAATGGGCTGTAAAAGTAGCAAGTGGAGCATCTTATACTTTGGGAGCTAATTTGGCACTTAACACAAGTTCTCCTTATGCAACATTCCAAAATGATGGAATATTAGATTGTAATACTTATGTTATTTCTGGTTCAAGTAATGTTGCAGCCACATTTACATTGTCAAGTGGTGCTACTTTGAAAACGGCTAATACAAGTGGACTTGCTACAGTAATTTCAACTTTCGGCACTAAAACATTCACAGCAGGGGCTAACTATGTGTTTAATGGTGCTACAACAACTCCTTTTGGTGCTGCTTTAACAACAGGTAATCCTGCTGATGTAGCATTTAATGCTAATGTAACCTTAGATAAGCCAATCACAATGACTGGTACTCTAACTTTAGGAGCTGTTTTAACAACTACGGCTACTAATTTACTAACACTAGGTACTGCATCAACAATTACTGATGCAACACCATCTTCATATTATGTTTCAGGTCCTTTGGCTTGGTCATTACCTTTAGTTGCATCGGCTACTAAGTATTCTTTCCCTATCGGAACGGCTACAGCTTATTTACCAGCAGATATTACTTTAACTACTAGTGGTACAGGTTCTACAGTAAAAGTTCAAGCAACTACTACTGCTACAGGCACTGCAGATGGTACTACATTGACTAGTGTTAGTAATGCTGAATATTGGACTTTGACAACTACAGGTTCAGTTCTTACAGCTTTACAAGCTTCGTTAGGTAAGGCTTCACTTGGTTCAAACTTTACTCTCGGCACAAGTACTAGCGCAAATGGTTCTTATGTTTCTATTGGTGGTAATACAGGTATAACTGTAGGAGGTATCAATGGTATTGGATTATCTACAGTAACTGCTACTCCAGGAACTGCAGGTGTCTTTTATCTTCAATTGGCTGTGCCTGCTGCTCCTACATTAACCGCTGCTGTGGGTGCTACTGTTGATGGTTCATTTACTGTTACTTATCTTGCAAATGCAACTTGGAAATCAAGTATCACAGGTATTACTGTAGATGGTACTACATTGGATCCTTCGGCTTATAGCACTTCTACTGCAGGTCAAATCACATTTACGCCTTCTGCTTCTTCTCTTTTACAATCTAGTAATTCAAAAAGCATAGCTGTAATTGCAACAAACTATTCAAATGCAACAGTTACTCAAACAATTGGTGCAGGAGCAGCAAATAAATTGGCTATTGCTACACAACCTACAAACCCTTCTATAAATGGAGCTGTTTTAGGTACACAACCTGTTATAACGATTGTTGACAGATATGGTAATGCTACTTCTAGCACTGCATCAGTGGTTGCTTCAGTAGGTACTGGTGCTTGGACAATTGGTGGTACAACTACTAAGGCAGCAGTTTCAGGTACTGCAACCTTTACAAACATAACTGCTGGAAAAGCTTCTGCTGCTACCGGTGTTACTATCAACTTTACTTCGAGTGGGTTAACTGGCATTACTTCTACAGGATTTAATATTCCTGCTATAGCTGCTGCAATTGGAGCAGGTACTATCGCTGATTTTGGTAACATTACTGTTAATCAAACACTTCAAAATAGTGTTGTTTTGACAGGTGCTTATTTGAATGGTACAGCTATAACAGTTACGGCTCCTACAGGATTTGTTGTTTCTCTTTCTAGTGGAAGTGGATTTGCATCATCTGTTACAATTTCTGGATACGGAACTTCATTTAGTAGGACTATTTATGTTAAATTTCAACCTACAGCAGTTCAGTCTTATAACGCTAATTTAACTTATAGTGGAGGAGGAATCGCTTCTCAAGATTTGGCTCTTACTGGTAGTGGTGTAGCGGTAACTCCTGTTTCAGGACTAAGTATTACAAATACCTCTGATAATATTCAACGCATAGCTTGGTCAGCTCCTTCAGGAAGTTATGATAAAGTATTGGTTTTTGTTGGAAGATCTTTAAGCTCTTATACTCCTTCAGGTGCAGGCAGTGCTTACACAGGTGCAAATGCTAATATTGCTCTTGCTTCTCCTTATGGTTCTACAGATTCTTTAGTTTATTCAGGAACAGGTACAAATGTGGAAGTGACAGGATTGTCTGCAAATACTACTTATTATTATACTTTAGTAGCTTATAGTGGAAATGCTTATTCTTCTACTGTTACTGCAAATGGCTTAACTGCTGTGCAACCTGTTACCGCTCTTACAGCTTCAACTGCAAGTGCACAAAGTGTTATTTCTTGGACTAATCCAACTTATAATGCTACTCAATCCAATTATTGGAATGATGTAATGGTTATTGCTTCTACCGGTTCAATTACTGCACCTAGTGGAAATAGTTATACTGCTAATGCTGTATTTGGAACTTCTGGAACTTCTGATGGTAATGGAGGATATGTGATATATAAGGGTACAGGTACAACTGTTACTGTTACTAATCTATCCAACTTCGTCGCTTATAACTATGGTGTGTTTGTAAGGCACGGTAACGTTTGGAGTGCAGTAACAAGTGCAAGTTCTACACCAAATTCTTATCTTGTTGGAGATTATGGTTCAGTTGCAACAGGAACTTGGTCTGTAGCATCAATTTGGAAAACATGGGATGGTACAGCATTTACCGGTACAGCTGCAACTGCTCCAACTTCAAGTACAAATGTATATATTGTTGGAGGTTACACAGTTACATTAGGAGCTTCGGGAAGTTGTAAAAACTTAAATGTACTAAATGGTAGATTAACGGCCGGAAGCACAACTAAAACACCAGTTATGCTGAGTGTATCTGGTACTCAAGTTTATGTTACATCAGGTGGTATTTTAGGTTCAAATACAGGATTGACTGGTGGTGATGCTGCTGATGCTTTAGGTATCAATATTACTACAACAGGAACAAATCCTACATTTACTATATCTGGACCAACTCCGTCAAGTGGCGTAGTTAATATTGGTAGAATAATCAATACTATTTCTGGTTCAACCGTAGTTATTAATCATGATGTGATCGTAAATTATCATGGTTCTTCAAATACGGGTAATGCAAGTGGTTATCACTCTACTGTGAGTGGAAATACACTAACTATTAATGGTGGATCTACCTTAACATTTGCACCTTGGTCTTGTTATTTAGTGAATGGTTCTTCAAATTCAATTCCTGCTTTCAATCAAATCATTAATGTAAATGGAACTATGACCTTCGCTCCAGGTAATCCTACTGGCAATACTTCTGCTGCAGCTTGGACTGGTCATTACACCAATTATATGGCATTGGCTTCTTCGGGAACAGTTGCTTTAAATATTGGATCGGGTGGTGTTTTAAATACAACACATTTTTATCCAAATGGTACAAGTCAACATGCAAGTACTGCAAGTATTATTTCGATTGTAAATAATGGTACAATCAATATCAATGATACTTCAGATTTCAGAAAAGTTTCCCCTTATCAAACCATAACTGGTACTGGTACGGTTAACATTAATGCAGGTCAGATGAGTATTGGACACGCTGCAGGTATAACTAGTTCAGGTGCTGCTGGCCCAATTCAAACTACTATTAGAAATTACAGTAGTTCAGCTAGTTATAATTATGCTGGCGCTGCAGCACAAGTTGCAGGTAGTGGTCTTCCATCATCTGTTATTGGATTATCATTAAATAATAATGCTGGTTTGACATTAAGTAGCAATGTTTCTGTAACTGGTACACAATTGTCTGTAAACGGAACAATTAGTGGAGGAACAATAACAATGGCTGGTTCTAGTGCTCAAACCGTAAGTGGAACTGGTATTGTGAATAATTTCACGGTTAATAATACTGCAGGTGTAACTGTATCTAGTGGTAGTAATAGTTTGGGAGTTTCAGGTGTTCTAACACTTCAATCTGGTAATTTAACCACAAATGGTAATGTCACTTTGAAATCCTTAAGTATCGCAAATAGTGGAATATTGGCACCTTATGGAGCAAGTGGTAATGCAGGTACAATAACTGGTAATGTAACTGTTGAAAGATATATTCCTAAAGGTTACCGCGCATATAGGGATATCAGTGCAAGTGGTGTGTACAGTGCTTCTAACTATCTGTTTAATACATGGCAAGAAAGTGGTAGCTATGCTAATTCAGGTTATGGAATGTTCATCACCGGTATCTTAGATACACTTGTTCGTCATAATTCTGTTGATGCAACTTATGGTATTGATCATTCATTAACAGGTAATGCTTCTGCCTTCTATTATAGAGCAGGATGGGATACGGTTAAGAACACTAAAACTGAGTTGTTGAATCCTTATCAATCTTACCGTGTATTGGTAAGAGGTGACAGAAGTTTTGATTTAGATACTTCAGGTGTAGTGATGGTTACAGGACCTACACAATTAGCAATGAACAGAGCTACTACTCTTAGAGCATCTGGTAGTTTAATAACTGGTAACGTTACATTTACTACAAGTGGTGTTTCAAATGGTGTATATGCAAATAATATTGGATTAAACGCAGCATCAAATGGATACACTTATGTGGCAAATCCTTATGCTGCACCAATCGACTTCCATAATATTTATACAAGTGGTCGATTAACAAATATTGATCCTAGGTATTATTATTTAGATCCTACAATCGGTTCAACAGGATCTTATGTATCATATAACGCAGTAAGTGGTGTGTCTAGCAATAATGCTACCTACGGACAATTCATACAAGCAGGACAAGGTTTCTTGATTGGTAATACGTCTTCATCTCCTCAATTAATAATTACAGAAGATGATAAGTCAATCTTGAGTACTTCAAGAACTTCAGTATTTGGAGCAACGACTCCAAACAGCAAGATGGCATTCACTTTGTTGAAACAAGGAGCAGGAGCAACAGCTAAGATGGATGGAGCAGTAGCCGTATTTGGAGCACAATTCAGCAATGCGATTGGTGTAGAAGATAATGTGAAGATGAGCAATGCATCGGATAACTTATCCATCCTTGAAGGAACTAAGAGTTTGAGTATTGATGGAAGATTACCTGTCACAGCAAGTGATGTGTTAGGCATAAACATTGGTTCATTGAGTGGAACAACCTATCAATTAGAAATCGATGCTACTGCTTATACAGCAAATGGTTTAACTGCTTACCTACGTGATGCATACAAGAACACAACAGTTGCATTAGCAGCAGGTGTGAACACGATAAGTTTCACGGCAGATGCAAAGGTTGCAGCTACTTATCAAAACAGGTTCAGCATCATCTTCAAACCAACAACTTTGTCTGTAAACAGTATCGTAGTAACAGCGACAGCAAATGGCAGTGTGGCAACAATCACTTGGAATACAGTAGGAGAGAAGGGAGTCGCTAAGTTTGAAGTTGAGAAATCTACGGATGGATCGAGTTTCACGCAAATTGCTGAACAAGTTGCAAAGAATACTGCAACTGCTAGTTATACTACAACTGACAATACTGCAACAGCCGCAACCAACTACTATCGTATCAAGGCAATTAGCACAGATGGAACAATCACTTACAGTAACATCGCTAAAGTGACTTATAACCTACAACTTACAACTTACAACTTGTTCCCTAATCCACTAACAGGTAAAACTCTGAATGTTCAATTAGGAAATGTAGTGGCAGGAAAGTATGTGGTAAGTATCACAAATGCATTAGGACAAAAGGTGGCTGAACAAGCTATCAATCATGCAGGTGGAACTGGCACACATGCTGTGAACATTGAAAGTTCAATGGCTAAGGGTGTTTACAATGTAGTGATAAGAGATGTGAATAGTAAGGAACAAGTGTTTCAATCAACGCTTTCTATACAATAGTTATTAGTTGTTAGGGGTTAGTTATTAGTGATTTGTAATAGATGGATAATTGGTATTTATAAAGTGTTAGGCCTTTACTAACCACTAACCACTAATAACTAACAACTAAAAAAGAGAGAGAGGCCAAATAGGATGCTGCCTGCGTTTGAGTGTTTTGTGGGCAGTATCCTTGGTTTTAAATATTAAAAATTAATTGTCATTTATAAATTAATAAACAATGCAAGCGTTATTAAATAAGATACGGTTATATTCCGTTTTGCTAGTTGTTGGATGCTTTTTTAATTCAACAGTTATTGCCCAAACACCTGCAGACGATCCTGGTATTGGTGGACCCGGTACTAGTGATTCCGCACCAGCAGGGGATGGTGCACCAATTGTACCTTTTGATGGAACGATGAATTTGTTTTTATTAGTATCAGGTGTTGCTTTTGCCGCTTATTCTGCAAAGAATAAATTAGTAGCTACAAGTTGTTTGTGAATTGTAAACTGAAACGGACAACTTATAACGTAATAAGTATAAGATATTACTTTCTTTGATGTGTGTTCAAATTAGCCATTGGTAATTATTGCCAATGGTTTTCTTATGTATAGTTTCATGCTAAACAAGTAGAAAAATTGATGTTTTTCTATTTTATCTATTTGATAAATTGATATGACTCTCGTTGTTTCTGTATTTCCTAAACTTATCAGCAATAACTTAATTATAATTTATGAACTTTTTATCTTTTAAAATTCTTACAGTTTATCTTTTAGCATTTGTTATTAGCACTACTTCTTTTGGACAATCTGATACCAATTTTATTCCCGAGAATAAAGGCTATAAGTTAGTTTATAAAGATGAATTCAATACAATCGGAACTCCAAATGTGAATGATTGGCTTTTTCGAGTAAACAAAAAGATGGGTGGTGCAAGCGTAAAGGAAAACGTGTTTCAAGGGATTGCTTATGACGGCAGTAAGAATGGTTGTTTGTTGATTCCTTTCACTTATGACAGTACCTTATCTGAAGGGAATCAATTTAAAGGCGGTGGTGTAGTATCTACCCACAATTTTGGCTATGGTTATTACGAAACAAGGGTCAAATTGTATGGTGGTTCAAAGGAATTAAGTGGTCTCCACCAATCTTTTTGGTCAATGGGTTTAACAGGTACAAACGAAGGTGAAGGCAAAGGTGTGAGGGATAGTTTAGTAAATGCTGATTTATTCCCTCAAGAGAATCGGGTTTTGGAAATTGATGGTTTCGAACAAAATTCTAAGGATAATATATTAAGTCAGAATTATCATAT
>CANCPA010000175.1 GCA_947379895.1 Chitinophagaceae bacterium
TTGCAAGTGGTGCGGTATTCAATATGCAAACCTATTCTCTTACTGCAGGTGCATCTTTCTCCACTTCGGGTACAGGAATATTGCAAACTCAAAGTCCAACTACTTCCTTTTATCCAACTACCACCTTCTCTTTTATCTTTTCATTTACGGTATTATTTAATGGTGTGCAAGCCCAAAGTCTCCCTAAGACCTGTACTTTCAATAACTTGATTCTTAGTAATGCCGCAGGAGTAAATGAAAACTATGGATTATCAAGTACTGTGACTGTTAATGGTCAATTAACCATCAATAATGGATGTACGTTAAGTATGGGGACTGCCACCCTAGCAGGTTCATTTTCTACAAGTGGGACAGGCATCCTGCAAACCAAAAGCAGTATTCCTTCAGGAATTACCTATACTTTCGAAGTGGATTATAATAGTACTTTTTCTCAAACAGTGGTAAATGGGAATTATACCAACCTGAATCTCACAGGAGGCTTCCGGACTTTTAGTAATAGTGGAACTATATCTGTATCAGGAACATTTATAACAGGTTCGGGCCCGTTTACAACTACAGGTAGTACTATCAGTTTTAATGACACCCTCTTATTACCTAACATTGTCTATAATAACCTGATTATTGCAGGGGGAATAATGACCACCCCAACTTCTCTTACTATTATGGGCAATTTGACAATTGAAAGTGGCGCTACCTTTATTGCCCCTTCTGATTCTCTGTCAATGGCAGGTAACTTCTCAAATTATGGAACTTTCACTCATAATGGAGGTACGGTACTATTAAATGGTGGCAATCAGGTTCTAAGCGGAACAACCACCTTCAATAATTTCTCTAAGTTGGTTACAAATGCGGCTACCTTGACTTTCCCTTCTAGCCAAACCCAAACTTTCATAAACAACCTGACACTAATTGGTGTATGGGGAAATGCTTTAACTGTTAAGGCAAGTACAACAGGTCAACAAGCCTACATTGCCGCTGATTCTACAAAAAGTACATGGAGTAATCTTTCTGTATCGGACATTAATAATACGAATAGTCTAAATGTCCTCGCTTCAAAAAGTAAAGACAACGGGGATAATAGGGGTATTACCTTTACCCAAGCTACTTATACGTTATATGATACCATTCTTGCAAATGCCACTTCAATAATCAATCAAATTAACATTTATCCGAATGCTGCTGCTACTTTCACTTCAAGTGTTATTATTGGTGTCGATACTACAATCAATGGTCAAGGGTTGGTTTATGGTGCTACTAACGTGGATAATGATTACATGACCTATCTCAATAATATTTATTCGATGGTCATTGCATTTACAAATCCTAATAATTTTACTTCGAATGGGGTATCTGTCAGTTGTTATAATAAGGCAGCCGTTTACAATAATATTGTCAATACCCTCACCTATTGGACCAATCATGCAAAATATTATACAACCACAAATTGGTTTAATGGATACATCGGCTGTTCAACAGCCTTGAGTGAAATATTGGTATTGATGAGGGGATATGGGGTGACAATCTCGACTCCTAACTGGAATACGAAAGAGCAATATGCCATTTCAGGTTATTTGAATAAGAGTTTTACTAACTATCCTACTTATGCCAAAACAGGGGCTAACCTACAGATGTGGTCAAATTGGTTGGTATGTGTAGGTGGACTTACACAACAAAAGTGGTATCTCGATTCAGTAGCACATTTTACTGCTTTTACGCTCGATTATACAAGGACAGGGAAGGTGGGTGTTAGTGATTCTTCCGGATTAATGGCCGATAATGGCTATCTCTTTCATAGTGCACAATTATATATTTCGGGTTATGGTTTTAGTTGGATTTCATGTGTTTATAAAGTTGCTAACTATTTCAAAAACACTTCTTATGCCTTGTCGCAAAGTCAGTTGGATATCGCCTTCAAATACCTTCATTACACCTATTTCGCAGCAAGTAGGGGAATGACAACCGATTATAGTCTTAGAGGGAGGAGTGTTGCTTTATATGGGACTCAACACGAATTAATCGATACTATTTATGCGCATTTTGCCCTGTTAGTAGATACAGTAAACAGGACATTATTACAATCAGATTCTACCCGTTTTAAGGCAGCTGTTTCTGGTAATGCTAATTATGCAGGAGATACCACAAATACTCATTATTGGACTTGTGATTATACCCTACATAAACGTCCAAATTATATGTTCTCTGTAAGAAGTGTATCTACTAGGACTGTTATGAGTGAAGGGTTTAGTGGCTTGGAAAATAGGTTTGGAACTTTCTTTTCAGATGGTGCAAACTGTATTATGACAAAAGGGACAGAATACAGGCAGATATATCCTACTTGGAATTGGAATTATGTTCCCGGTGTTACGACTCTTGATTCAATTGGCAGTGACGGGCTTTCTGCAACAGCTATCAATTATAATGACGCTGCCCATAATACAAAAGGTAAGCCCGATTATGGACAACCTCCTAGCTTTGGCAGTTGTAGTTTTGTTGGAGGCGTGAGTAATGGAAAGTTTGGGGCAAGTGTTTATACCCATAATCATGATGGTGTTAAAGCCAACAAGGCATGGTTCTTTTTCGATAGCCTGATTGTTTGTTTGGGCAATGGAATAACAAGTAGTAAGAACCAAAACATTGTAACGAGTGTCAATCAATGTCTCTCAAATGGTACTGTAATCTACAATCAATCAGGAGTAACCAATAGAATCTCTCCAAATGCAGCTAAGGTGACAGCCTCCAATATTAATTGGGTATGGCATGATAGTATTGGTTATTATTTTCCCGCAGGTGGTAATGTTTCAATAAGAGACACGACAAATACGGGTGATTGGGCTGCAATAGATTCCAATAATGTTCCCAATATTGTTTCCAATCAGGTTTTTCTACTTTCTTTTAGTCATGGAGTGAACCCAACTGCAGCTTCATATCAATATTTTGTAATGCCGGGTATCGATTCCACCACCTTCAAAAGCATGAATCCTGCAAATTCAATCAGTGTGTTATCAAATACACCTTCTATTATGGCAGTAAAGAATAATGGATTGAAAAGCCTGCAAATTATATTCGATTCTGCAAGTACTATTTCTGATACTATTTCTGGAATTAAGGTAAGTGTTAGTAAGCCGTGTGCCTTACTCATCAGTAACATAGGTCAGCGATATTTGGCCGTTTCTGTTTCCGACCCATCACAGAGTCTTGCGTCGCTGAACATTGCTTTTTCTTATCATGATTCTACCAAAATCAATCAGGTACAAACGATATTGCCAAATGGATTGTTTACAGGTTCCACTGTTAGCTTTATAGTTGATACCACTGTTACAACTGCATCGTGGACGGGTAGTGTTAGTACGGATTTTTATAATGCTTCCAATTGGCAAAATAATATTGTACCCGATTCTACAACTAATATCCTGATTGCTTCAGGTTTACCTCGTTATCCTGTTTTAAATACAGGCGTCAGAACGATTATCAATACCTTGACTATTCAGAGTGGAAGTGCTTTTACAGTGAATAATACTGATACCTTACAAATAAATGGTTCGATTAGTAATAGTGGAATAGTAACTGTAAATGGTACGGCAAGTTATAATGGTAATTTGGCACAGACAATTGCAGCTAATACATTCTTGAATAATACTGTCAATAACTTACTAATTAATAATGCCGCCGGTGTAACCCTTGCAGGAACTTTATCTATCAAGGGTACTTTAACGCCACAAATGGGAACATTAAATACGGGAGGATTCCTGATTTTAAACTCCGATAGTATCAGTACTGCAAGGATTGGAATAGTTACAGGAACTATAGTAGGAAATGTGACTGTTCAACGGTATATCCCTTCAAAGGTGAGTAGGAAATATAGTTTCATTGGAAGTTCGGTACTTGAATCTGTTAGAGACGGTTGGCAAAAGCAAATATATTTGACAGGCAATGGTAGTGGAGGAACTATTTGTGGACTCAATGGTAACCAATATAACAGTAATGGCTTCGATGTTACTCAAACAAATTCGCCAACGATGTTTACTTATCATGCAGTTCCTGTAAATGGTAGTCGGTGGGTAAGTATTCCGAATACTACAAATACCAATCTATTGCCAGGAATTGGGTATAAACTGAATATTCGTGGTAATAGAAGTAGTAGTAAAGTGACATGTATTAATCAACTTACGTCGTTAAATCCTACTGCACCCGAGGCCGTGACTTTAAGTACCACAGGAACTATAACTACAGGTGATTTAAACATTACATTGAATGATACAGCAGCCAATAAATACACGCTGTTGGCAAATCCATATCCCTGTCAAATAAGCTTTGCTTCCTTTCAAGGCGATAATGCCAATCTTAACAATAAGATGTGGACATATAGTCCCTTCGGAAATGGAAACTACACCACCTTGTCGCAGGGGATTGTGGTTAATGCGGCTGCCGGCTATGATAATACAAGTGGTGCCATCATCGCAAGTGGACAAGCATTCTTTGTGGAGGCAAATGCGAATGGTAATGTGACATTTCACGAAATGCATAAATCGAACTCGTCAATTCCTAATACCAAATATTTTGATAGTACGAATGATAGTCTGATAAGGATTGGTTTAATGACACCGAATCAAATATTGTTGGATGAAACGGTCATTAGAATCAATAGTAATGGCAAAAAACAATATGCCCCTACAATTGATGCAGAGTCATTTAATTCTGCAGCACAAACCCTTGCCATTTTAAAGGGAAATAATCGGATTGCAATTGCCACTTATCCAAATAATCAGACTGTCGATACCATTTCATTGAGTGTTTCAAGCACTGCCGTCGGTGCTTATCAACTTTCCTTAAGTGATTTCCAACCCTTATTGGCAAATAATACGATTGTTTTGATGGATAACTTCCTTCATTCCAATCAAAATATCAGTATTAATACAGTCTATGGTTTTAATATTACATCTGATACCTCAAGTCAAGGAAACAATCGCTTTAAAATTGTCATTACTAAAAATCAAACATTACCTGTACGATTTACAGAGGTGACTGTTTCAGGTAATAGGGGAGAAGTTGCACTCAATTGGAAGGTGACCAATGAACTGAATCTTAAAGGCTATCAGGTTCAAAGGAGTGTGGATGGGTTTACTTTCAATACCATAAACGAGGTAGCAGTAATTAATAAGGGCAGTTATTCATATAAGGATTTTAATATTCCTTCAAATGATAATGTTATATACTACCGTATTCAGGCTTTTGATGAGGATGGAAAAATGGAGGTTAGTAAGGTGGTTTCTTTTGTTTTGCCTCTAAATCAATTACAGGTGTCTCTTTTCCCAAATCCATTGATAAGTTCGTCTATGACTATCAATATAATCAATAACAAAACAGAGGCTTTACAATTGAATGTATTAGATGCAATGGGACGAAAGGTATTTGGACAAGTGATAATGACTAATTGCGGCAGTACCTCTACACCAATTACCTTGACTAGCGGCGTTTTTTATCTATTGCTTAATCGTCTTTCTGATGGTGTTCAAGTGTTTGAAAAGGGATTTATAAAAGGTAGGTAATGAGAAAAGGAGCGATTGAATGATTCAGAAATTTTGTGCACTAATAATAATAGTGTCTTATTGCGTAATCTGGGTTTAATGCAGTCTAATGCAAGTAATCTATCTTTTGAATAGAAAGAAAAGGATACTAAACTTGCCTTCTTCAGTATTGATACGCTATTGTTTATACGCATTGGAATCTGTTAAAAAAGTATGCTCAATAAAACCCTCCTTATTTACTGACTAATACAAAAGAATAGAAATTGTCTTTTGTGTAGTTGATTATTTAAGAAAAGTCCTATTGAGCAATTTTAACCCAGATTACGCAATAGACACGTTATGAAATTCAGAGATACAAAACAGACAAGTTTTTATACAGATTTTTTGACTGATAACATAATAAATTACGTTGAAGTCAAACAAATCAAGTAAAAGCCGTGTTTGAAGTGGTTGTGAATTGTAATAGTTTCCTATTGCGGAATCTAGGTTTAATCTAGGCAATTACATCTTTAAAAAAAAGCTTCGCCATTAAAAGATAATGGCAGCAATTGACTCGCTTGTGAAACCACGATTACCTTTCCTTCCATTCCACTTAAAATGATTCGGATGGGACTGTTATATCTGTTTTCAAATTCATTGATTGCTTGTCTACACATCCCGCAAGGACATAACGGTAATGAACTTGAGCCATTTAGATTATTGTAGCTAATTGCAAGTGTATTGATTGGTACATCAGGAAAAAGTTGCGCTGTAGAGGCTAATAAGGCTCTTTCGGCACAAATCCCTACCGGATAGCTTGCATTTTCCTGATTACTTCCTTTAACAAAATCCCCTGAAGCTAAACTTGCATACGCTCCTACCAAAAAGTTAGAGTAAGGGGCATAGGCTAATTTTGTTGCGTTTCTTGCACCTTCAACTAGTAAGGCATCTTCTGCGGTTAAATCAGCTATTGAATCATATTCATCGTAAACAAAACTAAAAGTCTTTTCCATCTTATTTAATTAATAATTAGTAATTGAAAATTGATATAAATCCGTTGCTATTTTCTAATACATTTGATAATATAAACGCTGAAAATTATTGATTTAAATTTTCAAGCACACTAAAAGATTGAAAGAAAAGTCTAAATGTATGAATTCTCAATGATTAATCATCCATTATTTTATTGCTTTCATCAATCGTTTCCATCTAGGTCCGTCATTCCAACTAAACCAAATCAACGAAGCCTTTCCTACAATATGAGTTTCAGGAACGTAACCCCAATAACGACTATCTTGACTACGATGTCTGTTATCTCCCATCATCCAATAGTAATTTAATTTGGGAGTGTAGGTATTTGTCTCTTTCCCATTGATAATAAATTTGCCATTCGACTCTTCTAATTTATTCCCTTCGTAATTAGTAATTAATCGCCTGTATAATGCAATGTTCTGAGGTGTAAGTGTAATGGTAACTCCATGTTTAGGAATCGTAATAGGACCATAATTGTCCACGTTCCATTTATTGTTAGTGCTGTCATTCGGGAACATGTCATTTTCAACACCCTCTTTCAATAATGGAGTAATCGACTTGACGTTTGGCAAGGCTTTTACCTTATTGTAATTTTCGACGGTTAAATTCATCATGCAGTTTAAACCATTTTGGTTGTCTTCACCATAATCACCCTCTCTGTTATAACGTACATTATGTTCGTCATCAACCATAATTCTGATGCCTAAATCATTCTCAAGATATTCAGTTGTTAAGGCAGATGTTAGTGTAACCTGATAATCAGTTTGAGCATCTGTTGGCTTATACCCTAACTCATTATTTATATACAGTATTCCTTTCTTAACTTGTAAAACATCTCCTCCAACTGCTACACAACGTTTGATGTAATTATCCGTTTTATCGAAAGGATGTACTAGAATTGGATATTCAGACATTAAAGCCTCTCTATTTCCTTTAAATTGATTTCTCAATACATCATAATACGGCTGCTTGCTTCCGTAGTCGGGAAGATTAATAATAGTATCGCCCGCAGGGAAATTAAAAACGACTACGTCATTTCTTTTCACTTCAACCCATCCTGGAAGCCTTTTATAAGGCACTTGAATGGCCTTAATGTAGGATGGTGTCGTGATAGAACCGGGCATTGTATTGTGTACAAAAGGAAATGATACAGGCGTAATTGGAATTCTTGGACCATAACTCATCTTGCTAACGAATAGAAAATCGTTGATTAACAGCGTTCTTTCCATACTACCTGTCGGAATAACGTAGGCCTCAAACACAAATGTTCTGATTAGTGTGGCGGCTACTACTGCAAATACACCGGCGTCAATCCATTCGCGAGAGGGTGTTTTTTTATACTGTGTCACAGCCTCTATCCCATACCACTTGTCTTCCTGATTAAATCCGATAAAAGGCAGATAGGCGAAAGGAAGAAAAGTAACAAGTGTATGATCTAACAAACTGAACCGTTTGAAATGCATTACAAAGATGATCGTAATCCAAATGGTTATAAACTGACCCGCAATAGGTATTAATTGAAGCCAAAACCAAGCTTTTTTAATTTCACATTTATTAACAATCAGCCAAGTGCTATACAAAGGAATTAACGCTAAAACAGGGTTTAGACCGGCCTTTTTAAATAGTCCATACATCCCTACATGCCATCCAATAACAAAAACAACCAAAACAATTAAACCCATTACAATTTTTTTAAGAGTAACAAAAATAAAGGTATAACCTATCCAAATGATTTATTTGTTGTGAAAGGCCAAATTAAGATAGTTAAATAATTGTAAATCGTTGATAAACGGGGGAGATTAGTTTAAGGTTTTAGGTTTCAAGTTCCAAATTGTAAGTCATGTGTCACTTGTAATTTGCATCTTGAAACTTGTATCATGCAACCTGTACCCATATTTTACTCTCGATTCAGAAAATGCCTGGCATAGTTTATATTCAGCTTATCTAGTGTTTTGGCATGTAATTTTAATCTGTTGATGAAATCCGAATAATTCCGTTTATCAGCAGGAGTCCAAATTGCCTCCGATAGTGCCGCCATTCTCGGCATCGACATGTATTCGACTTTTGAAAAATCTGGTATATATTCTGTCCAAACACAACCTTGTGCACCCAAAATGAATTTCGCTTCTTCTTCATTCAGCCCTTTTGGTGAAGGATTATAGGTATAAACCGAGTCTAATGGGTTGTAACCACCAATAGCTATTGGTTCTTTATCGATTTCTTTCGATTGATAATGATCAAAATAACAGGGTTTGCCAGGTGTCATCACAACATAATGATGTTGTTTTGCTGCTGTAGCCCCGCCTTCAGTACCTCGCCAACTCATGACTGCTGCATTTGGTGCTAGACCGCCTTCTAAAATCTCATCCCATCCTATGATTTGTTTACCTCTTGCATTGACAAACTTTTCTATTCGTTTGATAAAATAACTTTGCAACTCATTTTCTCCCGCCAACTTTTCAGCTAACATTCTTTGCTGACATTTTCTACAGGTTTTCCAACGATCCTTAGGGCATTCATCACCACCAATATGAATGTATTTTCCGGGAAATAAATCCATTACCTCTGTTAACACATTTTGTATGAACAAAAAAGTCGAATCGTTGCCTGCACAGTATACTTCTTTTTTAATACCCCAATTTGTTGCAGTTTCAAACGGACCTCCCGTGCATGAATATTGCGGATAGGCCGAAAGGGCTGCGGTAGAATGTCCGGGCATTTCAATTTCGGGAAGTACCGTAATATGTCTTTTTGCGGCATAGTCAACCACTTCTTTAATATCATTTTTCGTGTAGAAACCATTATAAGTAATGCCATCATATTTGTTTTCTTTAGGTCGGCCAATCAGCGTTTCCTTTCTTTTCGATCCAATAGCAGTGAGCAATGGATATTTCTTTATCTCTATTCTCCAACCTTGGTCGTCGGTTAAATGCCAATGGAAAACATTAAATTTATACATGGCTAAATAGTCGATGTACTTCTTTACTTCTTCCTTTGAAAAAAAATGACGACTACAATCTAAGTGCATGCTTCGCCATTGATATTGTGGAGAATCTGAAATGTCGGCACAAGGAATCTGCACTTCTGAACCAAATGTTTTTTTTATATCCTTCTTTTCAGTAGGCATCAATTGAATTAAAGTTTCAATGGCGTAAAATATGCCTGTATTGTTTGCAGCGGTAATCTGAATGCTAGTAGGATTCATCTTCAAATTATAACTCTCCTCTGATTCCGGCTTAGAAGTAGTATGTTTAAATAAAATAAAGTGGCCACTTTTTGGCAAAACTGTAGATATTGCTAATTGAATATTATAATTAGATTTTAAATGATTATTGAGGAAACCAACTTCTTGCCTCAAACTTGTATCGAACAAAATGATTTTAGTTTTTGCTGTTAAACTAAATGTTTCTTTAGAGAATTTAATTTCTTTTGGGAAAGGAATTAAAGGAAAAGTAGACGGTGTGTTTTGAGAATAGGGGATAATCGAGATAAAAACTGAAATAAATAATAAAGCAACCTTTTGCATACATACTAATTTACAAATACTACGAATAAATGAAGTTTTGCCCCTATCAAACAAATTATTTGGCAATAAATGTAAAAGCAAATATTATTATTTATTGTTTTGGGCTAATTATAAATCGTAACGGTTGCCATTTGGTGGATTGGTGCAAGAGGGGATTCTTTCTTTTTTCCATAAAATGGAAAGTATTTTTGAAAAAAGGCATATAAAGTGAAAGTTTATTTGGTGGGTAGTTTTAAAGGACTTCAATTTGCAATATGTTCTTAAAAAAAGTGGTTACAAAGGTCAAAACCCCTCCCGTGGGAAAAGGCCGAAATCACTCAATTCCTTATCCTGTTTTAAAGCCTTATATCTTTT
>CANCPA010000176.1 GCA_947379895.1 Chitinophagaceae bacterium
AATTTTTGATACTTTTTTTAAAAACAATTGGAATGGTAAAAGAATAAAAGAGACTTTCAATAGCAGAACTTTTTAGCCAATAATCATGGTTTTATATTGGAAAATGAAATTTCATTGCCTAAATATTGACCCTTTTCTAATAGGTATAATCCAATTAATTTCAAACAGTGCCAAGTAAAAAATAAAAAGAGTAATGTTTTGTCAAAACAATGAAGTTTTATTTCAAAACATAACAATGTTTTATCAAAACATTACTCTTTTCCACAGTAACAGTACCCTAGTTACCCACTTCTTGATACTATATACATGGAAAACTTCGATGTTTGGTTAAAACAATACAGTTTTTTTTGTAAACAGGGTAATGTTTAGTGAAAACATTACCCTGTTTACAAAAAACATTACTCTTTTTATTTTTCGTACTGATAAATCATTTTACTTGAGAAAAAATGCAAAAAAATAAGGTAGAATGTTCATATTCTACCTTATTTGTCAGTTTTATATTCAACAATTACTTGAATAAGTGCTGATTAAACATCTTAAAAAATAAAGGAATTCAATTTTTTAGTAAATATAATTTACTTTAATAATCTCCAAAAGTCTAATCCTAGTGCATAAGCCATCAAACTGAGTAATAATGCCATTCCAACTATTTGAGCATATTCCATAAACTTGTCGCCCGGTTTACGTCCTGTAATCATTTCAAATAATGTAAATAATGCATGACCACCGTCTAAGGCAGGAATAGGAAGAATATTCATAAAGGCTAGAATAATGGAAAAAATCCCTGTTAAAGTCCAGAATCTTTCCCAATCCCAAACACCGGGAAAAGTATTTCCAATGCTGATAACACTTCCAAGACTGTCATTTGCATTTACTTTACCTGTGAATATTTGTTTCAAACCAGTCAGGTATCGGTCAAGGGTTTCTTTGCATCTTTTAGTTCCAACAGGAATTGCTTCTGTAAAGGAATATTTTTTTACAACAGTTGTAAACATTTTATTTGGCATAACCATTCCTAATCCAATCATGCCATCTTTCATTAAAGCTCTGATTTTTACTGTATCTTTCCCTCTCAGAGCTGAAACTGTAACCATTGAATCTTTATACATGTGCCGTAGGTCTACAAGTTGATTGTAGTAACCAAAATAATTATTATTGATTCCAATTAAGGTATCACCCCTTTGTAAAGTACCCGAAGTAAACACTGCATTTTTTAAAACGGTGTCAACAACTGCAGGATACCTGATATCTATGAAAGATTGCATGTTTTTGTTATGCTTTACCAATTCTTTCATAATGTTTGGCGGAATAGGTACGGAAATATTTTCTTTTCCACGTTGAATTTGAATGGATTTAGCTTCTTTCAAAACAATTTCAGCAGGAATCGTTTGGAAATTTTCTACAATTACATTGTCAATAGAAATTACATTGTCTCCATCTCTTAAGCCAATACTTTTGGCAAGACTATCTGTTGCTATACCATAAGTTAGATTTTTTGCAGGTAAATATTCCTCACCCCAATAAGTAGTTATTCCAATGAAAATTACAATTGCTAAAATGATATTAACAAAAACACCACCTGTCATGATAATTAATCTTTGCCATGCAGGCTTACTTCTAAATTCATAATCTTTTGGAGGAAGCTTCATTTGTTCCTTGTCCATACTTTCATCAATCATCCCGGCAATCTTCACAAATCCACCAAAGGGTATCCAACCAATTCCATATTCTGTTTCGCCTTTTTGTACTTTCCATAAACTGAACCACGGGTTAAAAAAGAGATAAAATTTCTCAACTTTACATTTGAATAATTTTGCAGGGATAAAATGCCCTAATTCGTGCAAAACAACAAGAATGGAAAACGAAAGAATAAATTGTCCTGTTTTTACAGCTACACTACTTAAATCAATTGCTAATAAAGTCATACTTTTTTTTCTAACCTTCCCAATTATAAATTAGGAAGAAACTAAATGCCTATCAGTTTTTCAGACATTTATAAATAATAATTAAATCGAAATTTTTTATTTTTAATCTAAACTAAGATTATTTTTTACATTCTTATTATTGAAGCCGTGTACGCACGAGCTGCACCATCACTTTCGAAGTATTCATCAAGTGTTGGTTTCTCAATAAAAGGTATTTTTGTTAGTGTCTCTTCAACAACTGCAGTCATATCTAAAAAGCCAATTCTATTTCTTAAAAATGCATATACTGCAATTTCATTTGCTGCATTTAAAATACATGGCCAATTTCCTCCTTTCTTTAATGCTTCAATTGCAAGTCCTAAGTTTCTAAATGTCCTTATATCCGGCTCTTCAAAAGTGAGCGTATGCGGCTTTTTGAAATCGTAGCGTGGAAAAGAAGAAGGTATTCGTTGAGGAAAACTTAACGCATATTGAATTGGAAGGCGCATATCAGGCAGTCCCATTTGCGACTTAATACTTCCATCCGCAAATTGTACCATGCTATGAATAATACTTTGCGGATGAACTATAACTTGAATTTGATCGGGATGTAGATTGAAAAGCCATTTTGCTTCAATCATTTCTAATCCCTTATTCATTAATGTTGCTGAATCGATAGATATTTTAGCACCCATTTCCCAATTAGGATGTTGAAGTGCATGTTCTTTTTTTACATTAACAAGATAATTTGGCTTTCTTCCTAAGAAAGGACCACCACTTGCAGTAAGGATAATTTTTTCGATATTATTTCTTCCTTCGCCAATAAGACATTGAAAAATTGCAGAGTGTTCACTATCAACTGGAATTACAGGTACTCGCTTTTCAATTGCTTTTTCCATTACCAATTCTCCTGCTACAACAAGGGTTTCCTTGTTTGCTAAGGCAATAGGTTTTCCACTTTCAATTGCTTTAAGTGTGGGTTTTAAACCTGCAAACCCAACTATTGCAGCTAACATCATATCGTAGCAATCTAGACCTGCCACTTCTTCGAGTGCTTTCTCTCCTGCAAAGACTTTAGTATCAGTTTTTGAAAGTGCCTCTTTTACCAATAAATATTTTGTTTCATCAACAATAACCACACAATTTGGATTGAATTGAAGGCTTTGTTCTATTAGTAACTCATGATTATGATGTGCAGTTAAAACTTCAACTGAAAATTTATCCTGATGTGCAGCAATTACTTCTAATGCCTGTGTGCCAATAGAGCCTGTTGAACCAAAAATAGCGATGCGTTTTGTCATGAGGGGTGCAATATAATTAAAGTAGTCTTATTTGCTAATAGTAAATGGTAATAAGTCGTCGGCAAAGTTTCTATCATTGCTCAATCTTGGCACTTTATTTTGTCCTCCAAGCTTATCAACGCTCTTCATATAATCGATAAAACCATTCTTTCTAATAATATTTATACGAAGTGTTTGTAATATATTTCCTGCAATTAAGTCATCATAATAAACATTCTTTTTTCGAAGATTATCATCAATTTTCTTTGTAAAAGAATCCATATTGTCAGGGAAGTTCTCAAATTCAATAAACCATTCATGATAACTTTTTCCTTCACCTTGCTGAACATAAGGAGCAACAGTAAATTCAGTAATCTTTATATTTTCCTCATTTGCTGCTTTTAATAGTGCAAATTCAACTTCTTCGCCAATTACATGTTCGCCAAAAGCAGAAATAAAATGTTTTATTCTTCCCGAAACAATAATTCGATAGGGGTTGAGACTTACAAACTTAACAGTGTCACCTATATTGTACCCCCACAAACCTGCATTACTATTAATTATTAATGCATAATTTTCGCCAATCTTTACGTCTTTTAATGAAATACGGGTTGGGTGTTCATTAAATATTTCATTCGCAGGAATAAATTCAAAGAAAATTCCACTATTAGTATTTAATAAAAGTCCTTCGTTCCTTTGACTATCTTGAAAAGCAAAAAAGCCTTCACTAGCAGGAAAAAGTTCAATAGTATCTACTTTTTTTCCAATGCTTTCAAAAAGCTTTGCCTTGTAGGGTTCGAAATTAACACCGCCTTGAACCAATAAGTTAAATTCAGGAAATAATTCAGCTACCTTTTTACCACTTCTTTGGTACAATCTATCAAAGTACATTTGAACCCAAGGTGGAATACCACTTATTAGCGTCATGTTTTGATTAAGTGTCTCATCTACAATTTTGTCCAATTTTGTTTCCCAATCTGATATGCAATTTGTCTCGTAACTAGGTAATTGATTTGTTCGTAAGTACTTAGGTACATGATGATTCACTATTCCACTCAATCTACCCGTAGGAATGTCAGCAATTCGTTCTAATTCAGGAGAACCGCTTAGGAAAATCATTTTACCATTAACAAAATGAGTATTTCCTGTTTCTGCCAGATAACAAAGCAATGCATTTCTAGCGGAATTGATGTGATTGTGAATTGAATCTTTAGTTAGAGGAATATATTTTACTCCGCTTGTTGTGCCTGACGTCTTTGCCAAATATAATGGCTTTCCTTTCCACAACACATTTTCTTTGCCTTCTTTAATTTGATTGATATATGATTTGAAAAGCTCATAATCTCTTATGGTTACAGCTTGTTTAAATTCTTCATAATTACTAACATTACTTAAATTATGATCGGCACCAAATATTGTTTTTTTACCGGTTTGTAACAATTCTTTTAGTATTAACTCCTGATTTTGTAACGCAGAAGTTGCATCCTTAATTGTCTTATTATAAATATGCTTCGCAAATGGAAGCGCCAATAGAGTTTTAAGATTCATCTAGAACCGTTTTTTGTTGTTGGCAAAAATAGGGGTGTTGAAGTAGCTTTAATTATAAAAAAAGATTTTTAGCATATTGATTGAAGAGTTAGCCTATTACATTGATAAAGAAGTTGTGAATTATTAACAATTTAATTGAACATAGACTTGAAAAATATCATAGAAAGTATAAGCAAAAAAAAGCATCACTTTAGGGTGATGCAATAATTTGAAATAAAGTCGAAATCTCAGAATCTAATAAATTACAAGTATTTATTATTATCCTCTTCTAATCTTCCAACTTTTGCCCCATAAATAATTCCCACAGCAATAATAATACTTAAACTACCTTCAAATGGTACTTCATTGTCATTTAATCTAATACTATTAAAAATTGGTGTGTTTGTGAAAGCATAGCACTTAATTACTACTAAAATAAGAACAACTGCTAGAAACTTTTTCATGTTAATAAATTATGTTTTTAAAACAAGCATTGCAAATTTGCATATAAATATATTATCAACCAAGAAAATGCTAAAATTTTCAAAAAAATACTTAATTTTTACAAGTGATAGCATAAAAGACCTATGAATGTGTTTGTCTTCCCTTGTATTTTAACTACAATTATAATATTTCTACACTCAATTCGACAAAAAGATTAGTGAAGATTCTCATACTTGTCAATATTTTGAGTGTGACTCAAATGCCTGTGTTCAATTTTTTTATTTCCAAAGTGAAAATCTGACTAGCTTGAAATCATTATCTTGGTTAAAAATTGTATTCCTTTTCCATATTGTAAATAAAAATAATCTATTAGTTTGAAGGTGGGTGTATACTATTAAATATCAAAAATCTCCCTACATTTGCGAAAAATTTTACCGGAAAGATGATATTTACAATATATAAGTGTAAATATTATTAATTATGTATTATCTTTTTATTGTTTTTGTCGTATTTATAATTAGTAAATATTTATTTCATTTATGATTAAGTTTAAAAAAATTGCCCCCTTTTTAGTTTTATCGATTGTTGCGATTTTCGCATTGTTTGTTCCAAGTATATCTCCATTTGATGATAAGGGTAAGGTTTATAATTCTGCCGATATTGCTTGGATTTTAATTTCAACAGCGTTAGTTTTTTTAATGACACCGGCACTTGCATTTTTTTACGGCGGAATGGTACATAGAAAGAATGTTATTTCTACAATGATGAAGAGTGTAGTGGCAACTGGAATTGTTAGTATACTTTGGGTTATTGTTGGTTTTAGTTTGTGTTTTGGAAAAAGTGTACATGGTTTAATTGGAGATCCTTCTACACATTTGTTTTTCAAAGGAATTATTTCTGGTGCTCCTTGGAGTTTAGCTCCGACGATTCCTCTTTTATTATTTGCTGTTTTCCAATTGATGTTTGCTATCATAACTCCTGGATTAGTGGTGGGGGCGGTTGCGGAAAGAATGAAATTTACATCTTACATTCTATTTATAGTATTATTTAGTGTTTTCGTATATGCACCGCTTGCTCATTGGACATGGCATCCTGACGGGATTTTATTTAAATTGGGAGTATTAGATTTTGCAGGAGGCACTGTTGTTCATATATCTGCAGGATGTGCTGCATTAGCTGGTGCAATTGTATTGAAGAGAAGAAAAGTTCATATAGCGCAACAAGAAATACCTCCTGCCAATATTCCTTATGTATTGATAGGTACAGGTTTACTTTGGTTTGGATGGTTTGGATTTAATGCAGGTTCTGCTTTAGCTGCAAATGGATTAGCTGTATCAGCTTTTTTTACAACTAATGTTGCTGCTGCGGCTGCGGGATTAGCATGGATGTTTTTTGAAGTATTGAAAGGAAAGAAGCCATCAGTACTTGGTTTTTGTATTGGTGCGGTGGTTGGTTTAGTGGCAATTACGCCAGGAGCAGGATATGTTGCCATTCCTCAAAGTATTTTTATTGGTTTTGTTGCCGCAGTGATTTCTAACTTTGCGGTTCATCTAAAATCAAAATCAACTTTGGATGATACGTTAGATGTTTTCCCTTGTCATGGATTAGGTGGCATTGTAGGTATGATTTTAACAGGGATTTTTGCTACAAAAACAGTGAATCCTGCAGGTAATGATGGCTTATTTTATGGTAATTCTAATTTTTTCTTTGCACAATTGAAAGGATTAGAATTAGTTGTTGTATATAGTTTCACCGTTTCTTTTCTGATTTTCAAGTTCATTAATTTCATAGTTCCTATTCGTGTATCTGAAGAGGAAGAGGAAATAGGATTGGATGCATCTCAACATGATGAAGCTTATACTCAAGGAACATTATTAGTGAAAAATGGTGATCAGCTTTCAGAATATGAACAGAAATAATTTTACCAATTTAAGTATAATTGATAAAAAATGTTACTTATAAATTGCTTTTGTAAAGTTCTTTCTGATATTTAATTAAGAAATAAAAGATTTAGAATTCGTTTATAATAATTGTCTACTAATTTTTACACAAAACTAATTAATGCGAATCAAGGGTTGAAAGTACCGTTAGGTACTAAATATTGGTATTAAAATATTAAAATGAAGGCTTGAAGTACCGTAGTTACGACATTATTTGCGTTTGAAACTATAAAAAATGTTTCTTTTGAGCATTTTAAAATGATATGTCGTCCCTACGGGACTTTAGGCAATTATTATTCACTTGTTTCCTACCAATATTTCGTGCCTACGGCACTTATCCAAGCGTATTTCAACACTTGATTCGCATAATTAGTGCGTATTTATAATTAAGACCAAAGTAAAAAAAGCTTTTCTTAATAGAACTCTTAAAAGAATAAATCCTTTAAGAGTTCTATTAAGAAAAGCTTTATTATTATGTTAGCTAAAAAATTGGCCGTTTTTAATCTTTGTGTTCCTCTTTGAGTTCTTTATGTTCTTCCTTACTAATTTTAATCATGGGAACTACAGGCTTTGCTTCACCACGATGACAGGTATTGCATGTTACTAATTGCAAGGCAGTTGAGTCGGAAGGTTGATGAACAATTGTTTTTAAATATTTAGCATTCATCTCATCAGTCATTAATATCATTTTCCTTGTTACATCTTTTAATGGATTAACATCACTTTCTTTAGATCCTTTTGCATGACAATATCCACATTTAACCTTTAAGGATACATTGTAAAAGCGCATTAAATATTCGAGACTATCATGGCTTATATTTTTAGGTAACACCTTTAGATTTTTTGGAGGAGTATTTGGCGAAATTGCTGCAATACTAACGATTACTAGAAGTGACATAAATGCACCTACAAAAAATTTGTTTTTCTGATTGTTTATCATATTTGTTTTATTTAGGATGGAAAAATAAGGAGTTCTTTTGATATTGATTAAAATCTATTCTCTAATTCACCGAAAAAATTTATACTTTACTTATTCAACTCAATTTAGTGCTTCTGCAATTGCAAATGATAGCTTGAATTTTACTCTTATTTAAATATTTGATGTAACCTGTCATTCATATTTACACTAGCTCGTTTATTATTTTGAAAATGTTTCATTTTGAATAATTCTTTCATATTCTGTTCTTTAGAAAAATCATATAAATTTATTAGACAAGATATTGATTTACATTTGCAAAATCATAACCACCCTGATTTCTGCATTTCTTGTATATAAATTGTTATTGATTAATGAAAAGAACTATTAAGTATTATCGTATTATTTGGTTGAGACATGATTTGGCAGCTGGACTTTCTGTTTTTTTGGTTGCCTTACCTTTATGTTTAGGTATTGCACTTGCTTCGGGGGCACCACTCTATGCAGGATTACTATCTGGTATAATTGGTGGTGTAGTTGTATCATTAATAAGTGGATCGCAATTGGCTGTTTCAGGACCCGCAGCAGGACTAACCACCTTAGTTGCAGCATCTATCATTTCGCTTGGAGATTATAAACTTTTCCTTTTGGCAGTAATTGTTGCGGGGTTGTTTCAGTTGACACTTGGACTCTTAAAGTTTGGAGAAATTGCAAATTACTTTCCTTCTGCAGTAATTAAAGGGATGTTAGCAGCTATTGGGATTATTTTGATTTCTAAACAGATTCCTTTGGCAATTGGGTATGATAAACCTGATTTTTGGACAAGTGGTTTTCTAAATCTTTTTTCTGCTAAGAACTTTTTGGGGAATATCGAAAACTTTAATCATCACATTACAAGAGGGGCGATAATGATTACAATAGTCTCCCTTTTTGTATTGATTCTGTTTCAACAGGATTTCGCCAAAAAGCTAAGAGTTGTTCCAATTCCACTCATTGTAGTAGTGTTAGGAATTGTGACTAATGTTTTATTTACCAATGCAGCATCTGCCTATTCGTTAAAGACAACTCAATTAGTAAATATCCCTTCTAACATATTTGCAAGTATTACTTTTCCTGAGTTTTCAAAATTCTTTTCCACTATTGAAATATGGAAAGATGGACTAATTATAGGAATATTGGCTACTTTAGAAACTCTTCTTTGCATTGAAGCGATAGATAAATTGGATAGGAGAAACAGGATAACGCCTGTTAATCGTGAATTGATTGCACAGGGAATTGGTAATATGGTTTGTGGCTTATTAGGGGCAATACCGTTAACAGCAGTTGTTGTAAGGGGGGCTGCAAATGTTGACGCAGGTGGGCGAACTAAGTTGTCGGCCTTTACACATGGGCTTTTTCTATTGCTTGCAGTATTATTGGTTCCTTTTTTGTTGAATAAGATACCTTATGCATCTCTATCTGCCATTTTATTAACTACAGGATATAATTTGACAAAACCAAAGCTATTTAGAAATATGTGGAGTTTGGGATGGAAGCAATTCCTACCTTTTATATTTACTATCCTTGTTATTTTATGTACAGATTTATTGATTGGAGTTTCTATTGGGCTATTAATTGCATTGTTTTTTATCATTCGTAATAATTTTAAGACAGAGTATAAAATTACTAAACAGAAGAAATTTGATATTGAAACTAATATAATCAAGTTAAATAGCAATGTGACATTCCTAAACAAGGTACAATTGCGAAAGTCGTTAGATGAAATCCCAGAGTATAGTATTTTGGTTATTGATGGTAGTGATTGTAATTTTGTTGATTATGATATACTAGAAATCATTAGTGAATACCATAATAAGGCACATGACCGTCATATTGAATTGAAATTAATCGGGATAGCTACAGTGAATGTTTCGGCTGTACATTAAGTATTAAGTTTTAAGTATTAGGTATTAAGTATTAGTTTTGAAATGTTATTGAAAGTATAATACATCAGAAGCATTTTATTGATTACTAGATGGAAAATATTGTATATCAGAGGCTAGATATATAACATAATATTGTAAAAATCAAACATCATTTGGGAAATACACAACATCAGATTCGTTTAATTAATCATGAGATGAAAAATATACATCATCTGATGCCATTAGTTTAATACGAGAATGACCCTTCCTGAAATTACTTGACAGTTTTTGGTGTTAATATTAATATTAGTTTACTGTAATTTGGGCTATTACTTATGCAAGAATACAGCTTTGTTTTTTAATACTGCTTCTTGTTTTCACCCTTTATTTTATTCCTGCTTTTTCTT
>CANCPA010000177.1 GCA_947379895.1 Chitinophagaceae bacterium
GAATTGAATATGTTCTTAAAGCCTTATGGACTATTCTTCGGTCCTGAAACCTCTACAGCAAACCGTGCTATGATTGCAGGGATGGTAGGCAATAATTCGTGTGGTTCAAATTCTGTCATTTATCGAAGTACTAGGGAGCATTTATTGGAGGTAAACGCCATATTAAGTGATGGTAGTCAGGTTGTTTTTGGCGCTTTAAGTCTCGATGAATTTCATGCTAAATGTGAATTAAATACACTAGAAGGAAATATTTACAAGAAAATGCGTAGTCTATTAAGTAATACGGATACGCAGGATGAAATTAGAAAAGAGTTCCCTAAAAAATCAGTTGAGAGAAGAAACACAGGTTATGCAGTTGACATGTTGTTGGAAACAGCACCTTTTACAGCCGGTTGCGAAGACTTTAATTTTTGTAAACTAATTGCAGGTTCAGAAGGCACGTTGGCTTTTCTCACTGAAATAAAACTCAACGTAAGTCCACTCCCTCCTAAGGAAGTTGGACTATTGTGCGTTCATTTCAATTCTATTGACGAAGCCCTTAGAGCGAATCTGATAGGACTGAAATATCAGCCTAGTGCAAGTGAATTGATAGACCATTATATTCTAGAATGTACAAAGGGAAATATCGAGCAAAGTAAAAACAGATTCTTTGTTCAGGGAGACCCCGGTGCCATTTTAGTCATTGAATTTTGTAGGGATAGTCGAGAAGAGATTGCAGCAATATGTAGTGAGGTAGAAGCAGAAATGCGTGCAAACAATTTGGGCTATCACTTCCCATTATTATATGGAGCAGATAGTAAAAAGATTTGGACTTTACGTAAAGCGGGTCTTGGATTGTTAGGAAATCTTCCGGGTGATGAAAAGGCGGTTGCAGTTATTGAAGATACTTCCGTTGACGTGAATGACTTGCCCGAGTTTATTAAAGAGTTTAATGAAATATTAGCGAAAGATAAATTATATGCTGTTCACTATGCACATGCGGGTAGTGGAGAAATTCATTTGCGACCAATCATTAATTTAAAGACTGTTGAAGGCAATCAGTTATTCAGGAAGATAGCTGAGGAAATAGCAACGCTTGTGAAGAAATATCAGGGTTCTTTGAGTGGCGAACATGGAGATGGTCGTTTGAGGGGAGAGTTTATTAAGCAGATGGTTGGTGAAAAGAATTATCTTTTATTAAAGGAAGTTAAGAAGACTTTTGACCCTAATAATATTTTCAATCCGAATAAGATTGTGGATACGCCTCCGATGGATACGATGTTAAGGTATGTTCCTGGACAGCAGACTCCTGAGTTCAAAACTTATTTTAGATATACCAATCAAGATGTATTGCAACATGCCGAGCAGTGTAATGGTTCGGGTGATTGTCGGAAAACTGAATTGTCGGGTGGAACGATGTGCCCTTCTTTCATGGCAACTCGGGATGAAAAGGATACTACAAGGGCAAGGGCGAATATATTAAGAGAGTTTTTAACTAATTCTACGCAAACGAATCGCTTCAATCACAGTGAGATAAAGGAAGTGATGGACTTATGCTTGAGTTGCAAGGGCTGTAAATCCGAGTGTCCATCGAATGTGGATATGGCGAAACTAAAAGCCGAGTTTCTCCAACATTATTATGATGCAAATGGGGTTCCCTTCCGTAGTTTATTGATTGCTAATTTCAGTACTGCTGCAAAGCTTGGTTCTATTGCGCCAAGCATTTACAATTTCTTCATGGAACAACCTTTCCTAAGCAAGACGATTAAAAAGGTAATAGGTTTTGCAGCGGATAGATCGATGCCTTTATTACATAGTGAAACGCTTATGAGATGGAATGGTAAGCGGGTGAATGGTGCAAAGTTGCAGCCTGATGACAAGACGGTTTATTTATTTTGCGATGAATTTACCAACTTCAATGATACGCCGATAGGCATCAAAACAATTTTGCTATTAGAACATCTAGGATATAAGGTGATTATTCCTACACATGTGGATAGTGGTCGTGCACCGATGTCGAAGGGATTATTGAAGAAGGCAAAGGTTTTTGCCAACAAGAATGTGGAATTACTTCATCAATTGGTGAGTGCCGAAAGACCTTTAGTGGGGATTGAACCTTCTGCAATCTTATCATTTAGAGATGAATATCCCGATTTAGTGGATGAAAGGTTGCAACAGGCATCAATAGATTTGGCTCAGAACGTTTATACTATTGATGAATTTATTGGCAACGAAATCGACAAGGGCAATATTAAAAAAGAACAATTCACTACTGCATCAAAGGAAATTAAGTTGCATGGGCATTGTCAGCAGAAGTCGGTCGGAACAATAGCTAGTACTATTAAGGCATTGTCTTTTCCTACAAACTTCAAGGTCGAGGCGATTCCTTCGGGCTGCTGTGGGATGGCAGGTTCTTTTGGCTATGAAAAGGAACATTATGAATTATCAGTTCAAGTTAGCGAGTTAGTGTTGATGCCATTTGTGCGAAAACAAGCAGATAATGTTATTATTGCAGCACCGGGAACGAGTTGTCGTCATCAAATAAAGGATGGGGCACACAGAAAAGCATTGCATCCTGTAGAAGTATTGTATGATGCGTTAGTCAAGTAGTAGTTAGTTACTAGTTGCAGGAAACAAGTTGCAAGTACTAGAAACCTGTAACTAGAAACTTGTAACTTTAAACACATTTTCTACCGATAATAACAAGATGTTGTAATTTTGAAAATAAAAATATTAGGTACTTTACCGCTAATAAAGAGTTTTATGAAAAGAATAATTACAAGTTTGTTGTGGATACTTGTTTGTCAATATAGTTTTGGGCAAGAGAGTTTTCACGATCATAGAAATTCGGTTGAAGTAGAAAAGAAGGATGATTTGCCACCTACTTCTGAAGGATTTAATGCCCGCAGAATTTTTACAGGTGGTGGTATCAGCCTAGGCTATGGCTCAACTGTAGATGGAAATAATTCGACTAATTCAACATTTAACATTGGCGCAATACCTGAAATTGGTTATAACTTGTCAAATATTTTTGATGTAGGGATTGCCGCAAGTGTGAACTATTATAGTACAACTAGTAGCTATTATGTAAGTTCGAAGTTTCATAATGTAAATTATAGTTTGGGCGCTTTCGTAAGAGTTCATCCAATTGATGATTTTTTTGTACAAGTAATGCCTGAACAAGATTGGATTAGACAAAAGCAAATAACTTCAAATTATACATATATAACTAAGTATCAAAGTAACAGCTTTTTGGTAGGTATTGGATATGGTCATAGAGTCATTGGTGAAAGCTATTTTTATACATTGTTGATGATTGACTTAGGAAAAGACAAAAATTCACCTTATAATTATTATGATCAAAATGGGAATGTTTCATCACTTCCTGTATTAAGAGGAGGTTTTAACTTTTATCCATTCCGAAAAAGTCATTAATATCTTTGGGGCTTGTGGCAATTAACAATCGTTCCTTCCATGTTTCATGAAGGAACCCTTCTGTCTCCATAACATCTAAATGCTTTATTAAGTGGTTATAATAACCTGCTGTATTGAGTAGAATTATTTTTTTGTCATGAATCTTAAGTGAATTCCAAGTGAGCATCTCAAATAGTTCATCTAAAGTCCCAATTCCTCCGGGTAAGATAATGGCTGCATAACAAAGTTCATACATCATCTTTTTCCTCACGTGCATATCAGCAACTACATGTAATTCTGTGAGTGATTGATGACCTACTTCCCATTGTACCAATACTTCAGGTATCACGCCAACTACTTTACCTCCACCCTCTAAAACACTATTTGCAATAGTACCCATCAAACCAATATTTCCACCACCATAAATCAGCGTCAACTTTTTTGCAGCCATCCACTTACCAATCTCAATGGTATGTTCTTGATATAAAGGATTGTTGCCCGACTTACTCCCACAAAACACAGCGATTCTACTAATCATTTATAATTTTTTTCAAATGTAAAGGATAACAGTCAATACTGTAAACAATAAAATAATCAGTTGTTTAATACCCATATAAAACAATTCCTTATTCCTTAATCCCTAATTTTGGCGACTTAAAATGAAACAGATTTGTTTTATTAAATAAGTTTTTATGTTGAATCACGATAGCGGGCAGGGAAAAGTAAATATTAAGGAACAATTTCAATACCTTTTTGAACCTGAACTCATCTATGAAATAGAGGCGAAGGCAAAACATTTATCAATTCCTGCAGGAAGTGTCATCATTGAAATTGGTCAACTGATAAAACAAATGCCAATTATCTTGTCAGGCTCCATTAAAGTAACTAGGATTGATGAAAAGGGTAGGGAAATATTACTCTATTATATAAATCCTGCTGAGAGTTGCGCTATGACATTTACTTGCTGTATGGAACATTTTCCAAGCGAAATAAAGGCTGTTGCTGAGGATGATATTGAAATGTTATCCTTGCCCTTTACAGTTATGGACGCTTGGATGACAAAATATCCCACTTGGAAAACTTTTGTCATGAAAACAATTAGACACCGATTCAATGATTTATTGAAAACAATTGATCATATAGCCTTCCAAAAATTGGATGAAAGACTTGTTTCTTACTTAAAAGAAAAAGTAAAAACGACAGGTTCTACTCTCTTAAATCTTTCTCATCAACAAATTGCAGATGAATTGGCTACGTCAAGAGAAGTTGTTTCTCGTCTACTAAAGAAACTTGAAAACGACAATAAATTACTTTTATACCGTAGCCAAATTAAGATTATGAAGGATATGTAACTTTAGTTACATAATTTCTTTTTTCTGTTCTATAGTATTGCACCTGTAACAAAAATTACCACAATGAAAAAGAACATGGGTATTGCCGACAGAATTATCAGAGTATTGATTGCTGTAATAGTGGCAATTTGCTATTTTATGCACATCATAAATGGAATGACTGCAACAATCTTATTAGTACTTGCGGGTGTCTTTATTCTTACAAGTCTAATCAGTGTTTGCCCACTCTACATTCCTTTTGGAATAAAGACTTGTAAGAATGACAAATAACAGAATGAATTTATGATTTGCCTTAATTAAGAATTACTGCCATTGATGAAGTGATTGAGGTTATTTCGTCAATGGTTTAAATTAAATTGTATGAAAAGCGATTCTCGAGACACAAAATTTGTGCTGTGGATTAATCGGATGATAAGGTGGTCGTTTGGTGGTGCTTTACTTTTTTATGGAATCATAAATCATGACGAAAGTAGGTGGATAGGTCTAGTTATCGGTTCAGTTGCATTTATTAGTGGGTTTATCCGTCCTAAACGTTGTTTAGAGGAAAATGGGCAGTGCAGAATTGATAAATGATAATTGTGGAGAATATTTAATAATTAAAACAAGAAAAAGAATGTTTGGAATAATAAAAAAGCTATTTGGTGGTGGACCAAAGGTAGATTTTGCTCAATTAAAAGCAAATGGTGCTGTAATATTAGATGTAAGGAGTCCGGGCGAATTTGCTTCAGGACATATTAAGGGCTCAATTAACATTCCCTTGAACAATATTGCAAATTCAGTTTCTAAGTACAAAAAAGATACAACTATAATTACTTGTTGTGCATCCGGAATGCGTAGTGCATCTGCAAAGAGTATTTTAACTTCAAAAGGATTTACTAATGTATTTAATGGCGGAGGTTGGAGTAGCCTTCAGAGCAAAATATGAGTTATGAGTTGTCTATATATAAATGATCTCATCATTTTAATCATTTTAAATCATTTAAATCACAAATTATGAGAGAGCAAATATTAACAGGATGGAATTTTAGAAGAATACTTTCAATGGTATTGGGAGGAATAGTAATCATTCAAGCTTTCAACGAAAAGCAATGGGCAGTGGCTTTATTTGGGGGTGGCATAATGTTGATGGCACTTTTAAATAAAGGTTGTTGCGCCTCAAGTGGCTGTAGTAGCGGCAGTTGTAGTGTTCAGACTAGAAAAGTTGAAGACAAGTAAAAAGACATAATTGAGGGAGCAATTATATAAGGAGGCAATTAAAAACTGTCTCCTTTTTTATTGTGTTTTTTTTTACTGAATCTCTAACGTTATGCCAACTTTTTCTAAGTTCGTAACTAAAAAGTTTCGTTAAAAACATAATTTCTTCAATTAATGTTCACTTATTTAACGATTTCGTAGAGTATATATAAATAATACAAGCAAGAATTATATGCACGGTTGACTTATGTCAGCATTTAGGTAAAATCAGCACTTTACTTTTGGTGAAAATTATTTAAATACAAAAAGAATGAAAAAGATTGAAATAACAGATGGTAATCAGGCGGCCGCACACATCGCCTATCGGACTAGTGAAGTCTGTGCAATTTATCCCATAACGCCTTCCTCTCCAATGGGAGAATGGGCTGAAGAATGGAGTAGTCAAGAAAAGAAAAATATTTGGGGTGAGATTACGAGAGTCGTAACTCTACAGAGTGAAGCAGGTGCTGCTGGTGCTATTCATGGTGCATTGCAATCGGGTGTGATGGCATCTACCTTTACATGTTCTCAGGGATTATTGCTAATGATTCCTAATATGTATAAGATTGCAGGAGAATTAACCCCTACTGTTTTTCATATTTCTGCAAGGGCACTAGCAACTCACGCACTTTCCATCTTTGGAGATCATAGTGATGTAATGGCAGTAAGACAAACTGGTTTTGCTATGTTATTCGGTGCAAATCCTCAAGAAGCGCACGATATGGCAATGATTGCTACAGCAGCTTCTTTAAAATCAAGAATTCCATTTTTGAATATTTTTGATGGTTTCCGTACTTCTCACGAGTTGAATATGGTAGAAATCATTCCTGATGAAACAATCAAGGAAATGATTAGTGAACAAGATTTAGCTCGTCATCGTTTGCATGGTTTAAATCCTTCAAACCCTGTAATCAGAGGTACTACACAAAACCCTGATGTATTCTTCCAAAGTCGTGAAGCAAGCAATATTTATCATGATAAGGTAGCTGGAATTGTTATTGAAACAATGGATCAATTTGAAAAATTGACTGGTAGGGCTTATAAATTATTTGATTATTATGGTGATGAAAATGCTGAACAAGTAATCATTATTATGGGTTCAGGTGCAGGTGCTGTTTATGAAACAGTTGATTACTTGAACAAGCAAGGTAAGAAAGTAGGTTGTTTACATGTACATCTTTTCCGTCCATTCTCTGTTTCACATTTCATCAAGGCATTGCCTGCTTCTGTTAAGGGTATTGCTGTGTTAGATCGTTGCAAAGAAAATGGTGCTTTAGGCGAACCACTTTATATGGATGTAGTAACTGCTTTGCATCAGGGATGGTCATCTGCTCAATTACCAGTTGTTATAGGTGGTAGATATGGCTTAGGCTCTAAAGAATTTACACCTGCAATGGTTAAATCTGTTTACGAGGAATTAGAAAAAACCAATCCAAAGAGACAATTCACTGTGGGTATCGAAGATGATGTTACACATTTGAGTCTCGATTACGATAAAGCTTTCTCTATCGAAGATCATCTATTCAAAGGATTATTCTATGGATTAGGTGCTGATGGAACTGTTAGTGCGAACAAGAATACGATTAAGATTATTGGTGATGTGACTGACTATTCTGTACAAGGATATTTCGTATATGACTCTAAGAAATCTGGTTCTTTGACTGTTTCTCACTTACGCTTCAGTAATCACAATATCCGTTCTTCTTATTTAGTGAACGCTGCTAATTTTGTTGCTTGTCATCAGTTTCAATTAATTATGAAACATGACATTCTCAAGAATGCAGAACATGGGGCTACATTCCTCTTGAATTCTCCTTATGGAAAGGATGAAGTTTGGAATGTATTACCAAAGGCTGTTCAAACAGAAATCGTTGAAAAGGAATTGAAGTTTTATGTAATTGATGCATCTAAGGTGGGTCGTGAAACTGGAATGGGTTCTAAGATAAACGGTATTCTTCAAACTTGTTTCTTTGCTATCTCAAATGTATTACCACAAGAAGAAGCAATTGGATATATTAAGAAGTCTATCAAGAAGACTTATGGTAAGAAAGGAGATGCCGTGGTAGAAAAGAATTATAACGCTGTTGATAAGGCGCTTGAAAATCTATTCTTAGTAGAATATAGTAAATATAAAGTGGGAGAAAAAGGATTAGATGTTCCATCAATGGAAGGTGCTTCTGATTTCGTTAAAAATGTATTGTCTCAAATTATAGCAGGTGAAGGAGATGAATTACCTGTAAGCGCAATGCCACTTGATGGTACTTATCCAACTGCAACTACTCAATATGAAAAGAGTAATTTGGCCGAGTTTGTTCCAGTTTGGGATGAAGCATCTTGTAGTCAATGTGGAAAATGCTTTATCATTTGTCCTCATGCTGCCATTCGTCCAAAGGTTGTTGATCGTTCTTTGATGAGTAATGCACCTTCAACTTTCAGATATGTAGATCCTGTAGGAAAAGAATTCTCTAAGGCAGATGAAATCTACACGCTACAAGTTTCTGTAGAAGATTGTACAGGATGTAATTTGTGTGTGGAAGTTTGTCCTGTTCCAAGTAAGAAAGAACCTGCAAACAAATGCTTGAAGATGGAAGATGTTATTCCATTAAAAGAAGCAGGTAAAGAAAACTGGGATTTCTTCTTAGGTCTTCCTCAAGTAGATCGTACTCGTTTGAATCCAGCTCAAGTTCGTTCTTCTCAGTTACTCGAACCTTTATTTGAGTTCTCAGGTGCTTGTGCCGGTTGTGGTGAAACTCCATACTTGAAATTAATGTCTCAATTGTTTGGTAGTAGGATGTTAGTAGCAAACGCTACAGGTTGTTCTTCCATCTTTGGTGGAAATCTTCCTACAACTCCTTGGGCTAAAAACTGCGAAGGACAAGGGCCAGCTTGGGCTAACTCTTTGTTTGAAGATAATGCAGAATTTGGTTTAGGTATGAAGTTGGCTTCTGATCAGAAAAAGATTTATGCTATTTCATTGTTGAATGAGATGAAAGAAGAAATAGGTGTTGGGCTTGTAGATAGTATCTTGGAAAATCCACAAGTAACTCCAACTGATTTTGCTGAGATTCATGCAAGAATTATTGATTTGAAAGTTGTCTTAGCAAATATTGCTTCACCTAAATCAGCTATATTATTGCAAGTAGTTGATTTTCTTGAAAACAAATCTGTATGGATCGTAGGTGGTGATGGTTGGGCTTATGATATTGGATATGGTGGATTAGACCATGTATTGTCAACAGGAGAGAATATAAACATCATGGTATTAGATACCGAAGTGTATTCAAATACAGGAGGTCAAAAATCTAAGTCAACTCCTACAGGTGCGAATGCTAAGTTTGCAACTGCAGGTAAACGTACAGGTAAAAAAGATTTGGCAATGCAGGCAATGGCACATGGTACCGCTTATGTTGCAGAAATTGCAATTGGTGCAAATGATGTTCATACGCTTAAGACTATTTTGGAGGCAGAAGCTTATCCTGGTCCATCAATTATCATTGCGTACAGTCACTGTATCTCTCATGGCTTCAATATTGAAAAAGGACTTTCTCATCAGTCAGAAGCTGTTAAATCTGGTTATTGGCCATTGTTTAGGTATAATCCTGCAAACGAAAAGGGCAAACGTTTCACTATCGACTGCAAGGAACCTACTGTTGCATTAGAAGACTTTATGTATAAAGAAAATCGTTTTGCTGTCATCAAAAATAGTAATCCTGAAAATGGGCTAGAATTACTTGAAATGGCAAAAGAAGGAATTGTTCACAGATGGGAACGTCTAGAAGCAATGAAGGCTCTATAGTTTATTGATTAAGGTTTACGTATAAAAAAGGGGAGGCAATTAAGTTTGTCTCCCCTTTATTATTTTATCCCAAATGATGCAATAGAAACGTTATGAATTGGAGTAGTGTCCTAATGCATATTCTAATATAAATGTATTTCACTTACTCATTTTACGCAGCATTTAAATACTTAATAAAGATTTACCACAATTAGCACATAGAATTTTATTCTAGTTTAGATAAGAAAAACATAGAAAAAAAGTTTCAATTTTTTACACTCTAGTCTATGTGAACTTAAAGTGAAACGCTTTTTACCTTAGCAATAATTTTCTTTGTGCCTTATGGTGCGCCACGAGGCGTGTGTTTTATAAATTAAATACCTAAAAAGATGAAAGTTCTTTTCAATGCAATTTGCCGTTCGGGTTGAAGTATCCCTTACAAACTGTAAGGAAACGAGCTTTTTGAAGCTAAGGGATTACGATACTTGTA
>CANCPA010000178.1 GCA_947379895.1 Chitinophagaceae bacterium
AATTTAGTGTGGAACCATTTTTAAACGGAGAATTTGAAATTAAGTAGCATTTTATTGATTATAATAGAGAAAATGTCTAAAACAATTATTTCATTTACCAATAAATATGCAAACAGAAATCTAATTCTCACACAGGATTTAGTATAACCAAAATTTAGATGTAAATTGATAAAGTAGACTTTTTATTGTTAATCATATTACCCACCTGATTTATAAATTTTACCTTTTATTTATTTTACCAAAATTGAAATGCACCCAATTTTAAAAATATTACAAAACATTTCGCAATCATTACTTACTTTGCCGTTTTACAATAGTACTTGCTTATGAAATTAATAAGCCCTACAATATCGAGGTTGGCTAGAATGAGGTTTTGGAGAATAGAACAATGGATGAACGATCCAATTGCTACGCAACGGGATGTACTTCAAGACCTAGTTACGCATGGTCAATATGCAGAAATAGGCCGGCAATACGGATTTGGCAATCTATTTTCTATTCGAGACTTCAAGAAGGCAATTCCAATTCAAGAATATAATGATTTAAAGCCGTTTATTGATCGTCAGATGTCTGGCGAGGACAATTTGCTTTGGAATACACCGGTAAATTGGTTCGCGAAAAGTAGTGGCACTACAAACGATAAAAGCAAATTTATACCTATCACCGAAGAGAGTTTAAATAATTGCCATTATCAAGCTTCAAAGGATGTATTGACAATGTATTATAATGCTAATCCTGAAAGCGATTTATTAACAGGAAGAGGATTAGTCATTGGTGGTAGTCATCAGATAAGTCTATTAAATAATGATATTCAATATGGCGATTTAAGTGCAGTCTTATTACAAAATGCACCGGTATGGACTAGCTGGATACGGACTCCCGAGCTTTCTATAGCCTTGTTAGATGAATGGGAAAATAAATTAGAACAACTCGCTATCAGTACAATGGCCGAAAATGTAACTTCTATTTCGGGCGTTCCTACTTGGACATTATTACTTATTAAACGTATCCTTCAGATTTCTGGAAAAGAAACAATCAAGGAAGTATGGCCTAATTTGGAACTGTATATTCATGGAGGCGTTTCTTTTATACCTTATAAAGAACAGTTTAGGAAATTGGTGGGGGATGAAGTAAAGTATATTGAGATATATAATGCGAGCGAAGGTTTTTTTGCCGCACAAGATAGTCCTGAGGCAGATGGCATGTTGTTATTGTTGCAACATGGTATTTTTTATGAGTTTATGCCGATTGAAGAATATGGTAAAGAAAATCCTCGAACTATTGGCTTGAAGAATGTGGAACTAGGAAAGCGGTATGCAATTGTAATAAGCACTAATGGTGGTCTTTGGCGTTATTTAGTGGGTGATACCATCGAATTTACAACTCTATATCCATTTAGAATAAGAGTTACGGGAAGAATCAAGCATTTTATCAATGCTTTTGGTGAAGAAGTGATGGTGGATAATACCGATAAAGCAATTGCAATCGTTAGTAAGAAAATGAATCTTGTAGTAAAAGATTATACAGCTGCCCCTGTTTATTTTAGTGATAGTAATAACGGTAGTCATGAATGGTTAATAGAGTTTGAGAGTAATCCTGATAATATTTTTTCATTTGGGTATGAATTAGATTGTGCATTGAAGGCGTTAAATAGTGATTATGAGGCTAAGCGTCATAAGGATATTGCCTTGCGAATGCCAATTGTTAATGTAATGCCTCCTAATACCTTTAATCAGTGGTTGTATAGTAAAGGTAAATTGGGAGGTCAGCATAAAATACCTAGACTAAGTAATGACAGAAAGATAATTGAAGAGATTTTGACTTTTGCAGAAACCTTGAGGGCATAATTTTTTAGTAATAGGTTGGAAGTTTGGGGTCACTCTAAAAAATAAAAAAATGACAATTTCAACAATAATTGCGGTTCTTGAAGCATTTGCACCCCCTGCCTATCAGGAAAGTTATGATAACAGTGGATTGATTGTTGGCAATGCTTCAAATGAATGCAGTGGTGTTTTGTGTACATTAGATTCAACTGAAGAAGTAGTTGCAGAAGCAATTTCAAAAGGGTGTAATCTGATTGTTGCGCATCATCCGATAGTATTCAGCGGAATGAAAAGGATCACAGGGAAAAATTATGTAGAACGTACAGTTATTGCGGCAATAAAAAATGATATTGCCATCTATGCCATTCATACAAATGCAGACAATGTTATTAAAGGAGTTAATGATGTGATTGCAAATGCAATAGGGTTAAAGAATAAAAGGGTTCTAGTACCCACATCTAAATTGCTCGCGAAGTTGATAACATTTATTCCATTATCACATCTTGAACAAGTTCGTACTGCCTTGTTTGAAAATGGGGCAGGTCATATTGGTAATTATAGTGAGGCAAGTTATTCGGTAGAAGGAACAGGGACTTATAAGGCGAATGAAGGTGCAAATCCATTTTTGGGTCAAATGGGTATTAGGCATGAGGAACCTGAACGAAAACTTGAGATTATATTTCCTCTACACATTCAAAGCAAGTTAGTAAAGGCTTTAAAGGAAGCGCATCCTTACGAGGAAGTTGCTTACGATATCATTGTGTTGGAAAATGAAAATCAGGAAGTAGGTAGTGGGCTAATAGGGGAATTGGAAACGCCGATAGATGAATTATTGTTTTTGAGAAAAATTAAAGAAGTATTTCAATTAGAGATAATCAGGCATACTCCATTATTAGGAAAAAAGATAAGTAAAGTGGCCGTTTGTGGTGGAGCAGGAAGTTTTCTTACAAGGCATGCAATCAATGCAGGTGCCGACCTTTTTTTGACTGCCGATGTGAAATATCATGAGTTTTTTGATGCTGATAAAAAGTTAATTATTGCCGATATAGGGCATTGGGAGAGCGAACAATTTACATCAGATTTATTAATTGATATTTTACATCTTAAATTTCCTACTTTTGCCGTCCTTAAAAGTGAGGTTATTACAAATAGTGTCAGATACTTTATCAATTGATAAATAAGTTTTAGCGCATTAAACAGTAATAAATAATTAATAACGGGTTGATTAAACAATCATAAATATCAAGTAAGATAATGGCTGCAGCAAAAGAGTATTCAGTTGAAGAAAAGTTAGTAGGCTTAATTAAGCTTCAAAAAGTTGATACTAAGTTAGATCAACTTAAGATTTTAAGAGGCGAATTACCAATTGAGGTAAGCGACCTAGAAGATGAAGTTCAAGGGTTACATGCTCGTAGAACTCGCATTGAAGAAGAAATAAACGGTATTTCCGAATTTATTGAAAGTAAAAAGACGTCAATTAAAGATGGTGAAGCTACTTTATTAAAGTATGAAAAGCAATCTGAAAACGTAAAGAATAGCCGTGAGTTTGAAGCCTTGAATAAAGAAATTGAAATGATGCAACTTGAAAACAAGCTTGCTGAAAAACATATCAAGGATGCAAACGAAGAATTAGGCGACAAGGTTAGATTACTTGAAAGTGCTAAAAAGCAAATAGCAACTAAGGAAGGTGTTCTTAATCACAAGAAAGGTGAATTGGAAAAAATCATTGCTGAAACTGAAAAGGAAGAAGTGGTTTTGGTAGATCTTTCAAAAGTTGCAAGAGCAGCTGTTGATGAGCGTTTATTGTATAGTTATGATCGTATTCGCAAAAACTATCGTAATGGTTTGTCTGTAGTGCCTGTTGAAAGAGATGCTTGTGGTGGTTGTTACAATGCAATTCCTCCTCAACGTCAGAGTGAAATTCGTTTGCACAAGAAAATAGTAGTTTGCGAGAACTGTGGTCGTATTTTGATTGATGCAGATTTGAATGATAGTATCGAAGTAAAATAAAGAAGGTAGTTTGGAGAGGCGGCTAGTACTTTTCAAACTATTTATCTTAATTTAACTTATATTTCATATTGAAGAGCCACAAATAGTGGCTCTTTTTTTATTTTCGCTATATGAATCAAAAGATATTTAGTGCCTTTTCTTTTTTATTAATTCTTATGCTTTGCCTTTGTGTTAAAACGAAGGCAGAAAAAGTGTATGAGTTTAATAGTACTTGTCAACAGGCTTATCAGGAAATAATAAAACTCAAGCTGAAGGAAGGCACTTTGTTAATTGAAAAAGCAAAAAAGCAAAATCCCGATAACCTTATCCCTTTGTTTTTAGAAAGCTACATAGATTTATTTAACCTTTTTTTCTATGAAGATCCTGCCGAGTATGCTATAAAGAAGCCTCTACTTGCCGAACGATTGAAACAATTAGAAACAGGGCCACAAAACTCTCCTTTTTATAGGTATTGTTTAAGTGCGACATACTTACATAGAGCCTTTATTGAGATTAAGTTTTCGGAAAATTGGCGTGCTAGTTGGGATGTGCGCAAGGCATTTTTGCTCATTAAGGATAATAAAAGGGTCTTCTCTACATTTGTTCCTAACGACTTGATTTACGGTGGATTACAAACCGTCATCGCAACTATTCCAAGTGGTTATACGCTATTTGCCAATTTAGTAGGTCTAAGCGGTACAATGGAAGAAGGACTGAAGATGGTCAGCAATTTTGCAAATAGTAACGACCCCTATGCCAAGTTATTTAGTAGTGAGGGTGCATTTGTGTATTGCTATGTATTTTATCATATCGCTAATAAAAAGCATGATGTGTTTTCATTTATACAAAATAAAAAGCTCGACGTTGTCAATAATCACTTGTTAGCTTATATGGCTGCAAATATTGCTATTGCTGATAAGCGTTTGGAATATTCGAAAAATATAATTCTTTCAAGGAATAAGTCACTCGATTATTCTCCTATTCCTGTTTGGGATTATGAATTAGGCTTGATACATCTTTATCATTTGGAGGCAAAAGAAGGGATTAAGTACTATGAAAGTTATTTATCTAAGTTCAAGGGAAATTTCTATCTCAAGGATAATTATTTAAAATTAAGTTGGTGTTATTATTTAGAAGGAAATATGCAGGCAGCAGAGAGTGCCCGCATGGCTATTTTAAAGAAGGGGACACTCGATACTGATGCTGATAAACAAGCATTAAAGGATGCAAAGGGAGGCGTTTGGCCAAATATATTGCTGTTGAAGGCTAGGATGATGTCGGATGGTGGCTATTATAAAGAGGCATTATTGATATTGAATGGTAAGTCGGTAAATAGTTTTTCGTCAGAAGAAGAGAAGTTAGAATTTGAATACAGACTAGGACGTATTTATGATGATATGAGTAGAAATGATGAGGCTATTCAATTTTATAATTCAGCAATTAGCATTGGAGAAAACAGACCCGAATATTATGCAGCTAGGGCTGCTATTCAAACAGCAGAAATTTATGAACGATTAGGTAAGAAAGCGCAAGCAGTTGCCTATTTTAAAAAGTGCTTAAGCATGAAAAATCATGAGTACAAGAATTCTTTAGATCAAAGGGCAAATGCAGGAATTGAGAGGTGTATGGCAAAGTAATATCTAGGGTTTAAGTTTTAGGTTGTGAGTATTTGGTAACGAGTTACAGGATTAAGATTGTAAGTTGTAGGGTTTAAATAGCCCGTTTATTGAACGACAAGATTTTAAAATTAATAATCTCATCTTGTTTAAATATGAGGTAAGAGTTAATACATTAATCAACATTTAAAGCTTCTAACTCATAATGTTTTACTAGTTGTCTACAATTTTAAAAGGACTAATTTCCGATATTTGAGGCTGATATTCGGTACGTTTGTTTTGAAATATGATAAAACTTGTTAACGATGAGTATATATACTGACGATTTATTAACGGTAACTTTCACCCTTTTTGCGGTAATTGATATAGTAGGCTCAATACCCTTGCTTATTTCATTGAAGGAAAAGATGGGAGGCATCAGGGCCTTTCAAGCAACTTTTGTATCGGGGGCTTTAATGATACTTTTTTTGTTTTTTGGTAAAAGCTTTTTAAAGATATTGGGTCTCGACATTAAATCGTTTGCCGTAGGAGGTTCAATTGTTATCTTCTTGCTTGGCTTAGAAATGGTTTTAGGTCATGAAATATTTAAGTCCGACAAAGACTCAAAAGCAGGTAATGTAGTACCAATTGCGTTTCCTGTAATTGCGGGAAGTGGTACTCTTACTACGGTAATGAGTTTGAAGGCTAACTATGAAGAATGGATAATTTTAACTGCAATTGGTATCAACCTCCTTTTTATTTATATCGGCCTACGCTCTCTCAACTTAATCGAGCGTGTACTTGGTGAAGCAGGACTTTTAGCCGTCAGAAAGTTTTTCGGGGTCATTCTCTTAGCAATCGCAGTGAAGATATTTAGTAAAAATATTGCTGCATTCGGACATTAGTATAAACAATAAAACTGATTCTCTGTTTTCAATACCTTGTTACTACTCAGAAGGGTTTGCCAAAATGTAATCGAGTGAAAAAAAGGAATTTAAAGTTTGCTTAGATAATAGATGAAACTGAGCGATTATAAACTTAAATCCCCTGTTTGCTTCTTACTAAAAAGCTACCTATTCCTTTTGGTAAGGTATCCTGAGTAGCAACTAAACTTTACATTTATAATTTGAAATGAAAGAACAAAAGCGAGCAGTTGTGATTGGGGCAGGAATAGGAGGATTGGCAAGTGCAATTCGATTGGCAATTGATGGGTTTGAAGTGACTGTGTTTGAAAAGAACAGCTATGCCGGTGGCAAGAATTGTCAACTTAAAATGGATGGATATCAGTTTGATGCGGGACCAAGTTTGTTTACGCAGCCCGAATTGATAGAAGAACTTTTTAAACTTGCGGGTGAGCCTATTGAGCAATATTTTAGTTATACCAAACAGCCGATTTCTTGCAAATACTTCTTTCAGGATGGAATATTAATTAATGGTTATGGTGATGTGGATGATTTTGCAGCAGAATTTCACCGTAAAGTAGGAGAAGATGCATTGAAAGTGAAAAAATACCTTCAACAAGCCGAAAAAACATATACTAATATCGGTACTCTATTTCTTAATCATTCTCTGCATAGGCTCTCCACTCTTTTTCAGTCTTCAATTCTTAAAGCCTTGAAGACTGTAAAGGCTGCTTTTTTGGTCAATACATTGAATCAATTTAATGAATCCGCATTTAATAAACCACACACCGTACAGATATTTAATCGGTATGCAACATTCAATGGTAGTAACCCTTACAAGGCACCGGGAATGTTAAGTATGATACCGCATTTGGATAATAATATCGGCACGTTTTACCCAAAAGGAGGCATGATTTCTATTTCAACGGCTCTTTATAAACTTGCATTAAATAAGGGTGTCAGTTTTATGTTCAATAACGAAGTAAAATCAATCACTGTTGAAAATAAACGGGCAGTCGGCGTTATTGTAAACGATAGTAGCTATTTGGCCGATGTGGTTATTAGTAATATGGATGTGTATTTCACCTATCAAAAGCTACTTTCTAATCCTGAAAAGGCGAAAGAGGTGTTGAAGCAAGAAAGAAGTAGTAGTGCTTTCATCTTTTATTGGGGTATCAACAAACAATTTCCTGAATTGGAATTGCATAATATCTTCTTTACTAAAAACTATCAGGCCGAATTTGAAAGCTTATTCACTAGCAAGGAATTATATGATGACCCAACTATCTATATCAATATTACTTCAAAGTGCGAGCCCCACTTACACGCCCCCGAAGGCAAGGAGAATTGGTTTGTAATGGTAAATGCCCCTGCTAATATTGGGCAGAATTGGCAAGACTATTACAGTAAATATAAAAAGATAATCATTGATAAACTTAACGAACGACTAAATACAGACATTGAACCTTTGATAGAAGTAGAAGAGGTGCTTACGCCACTTACTATGGAAACCAGAACGGCAAGTTTTATGGGATCCTTATACGGAACAAGTTCGAATGGTAAAATGGCTGCTTTTTTCCGACATCCTAATTTTTCTAAAAAGATTAAAGGACTCTATTTTGTTGGAGGAAGTGTTCATCCGGGTGGAGGAATACCTCTTTGTTTGCAGAGTGCAAAAATCACCTGCGATATCATCAGGGAAAGCAAGTAAGTAATAGGTAATAATGCGAATCAAGGGTTGAAATACGCTTGGATAAGTGCCGTAGGCACGAAATATCGGTAGGAAACAGGTGAATAATAATTGCCTAAAGTTCCCTAGGGACGACATATCATTTTAAAATGCTCAAAAGAAACACTTTTTATAGTTTCAAACGCAAATTATGTCGTACCTACGTCACTTCAAGCATTCATTTTAATATTGCACTACCAATATTTAGTACCTAACGGTACTTTCAACCCTTGATTCGCATTAATAAGTACTCGAGAATTTGCAAAATGTGTTAAGTTTTAGGTTATACGCTTAACACTTTACGTAAATGATGGTCTTTATCCGCAATAATATCTCTAATAAAAAAATTGCTTGAACTATTGATTGGAGAATGTGTTTATTTGTAGTGTTGATTAATCTGTAACAATATTTTGTTTCAAAAACTAATCTATACGCGTTTATCTTATTTTGATTTTAATTTTATGCTGCAAGACCTAAGAATTGATAAAAAAAATGTGGCTATATTCTTGGCTATTCTATTTCATTTATGTGGTGCAATCGGCATATTGTTTACCCCTCAAAAGGATTGGTTTATTTCGAATACTACTTTTAATTTACTGTTGATGGCCGCATTGCTTATTTGGGTGCAGCCTACGAAGAACCTACAATTCTTTCTATTTATTGCCATCACTTTTTTGGTTGGTATGGGAACGGAGATGATTGGTGTAAATACCGGAAGGCTGTTTGGACACTATGAATACGGCAATGTGTTGGGCAAAAAATTGAATGGGGTTCCCTATTTAATAGGCATTAATTGGTTTGTGGTTGTTTATTGTTCGGGTGTTATTGTAACTAAATTTAGCGATTGGATAGAAGAAAAGTACGATAATCAAGGCATCATCCTCAAGCCTTGGATATCCACAACTGCATTTGTTATTGATGGCGCAATGATAGCCACACTCTTCGATTACAATATAGAATCGGTGGCAGGAAAGCTTGGTTTTTGGCATTGGCAAAATAATACCGTCCCCACCTTCAATTTTTTATCGTGGTTCATCATTAGTGGGATTTTATTATATCTATTCAAAAAGTTTCATTTTTATAAGGGCAACTTATTTGCCGTACATCTGTTCATCATCGAATATCTATTTTTTATTTCACTACAAATTTATTTACCATGATTTTTTACATAGTCATTGCCTTTGCTGTTTTTGCGTTGATGGAAGGTGTTACATGGCTAACACATAAGTACATTATGCATGGGTTTTTATGGTATCTACATGAGGATCATCATCAAAAGGGTTCCGGTATATTTGAAAAGAATGATGCCTTCTTCCTCATATTTGCTATTCCTAGTTGGCTATGTATTATGCTTGGTCTTATGCATCAAAATTATGTTTCCGTAGGTATCGGAGCAGGTATTGCAATGTATGGAGCCGCTTATTTTATTGTACATGAGGTAATTATTCATCAACGACTCAAGTGGTTTAGCCGGACAAATAATAAGTATATTAAAGTACTTAGATGGGCTCATAAAATGCACCACAAACACATTAATAAGGAAGACGGAGAGAGCTTTGGGATGTTACTTGTTGCAAAAAAATATTGGGAGAAAGTAAGGCGTGATGAGGAAATAAAGGCAAACTAGTAATTGGTTTGATTTATTATCATTAATCAAGCTAATGACGTTACATGACTTTGATTGTTACAATAGATTTAAGAGCCAAAACGTTTATACTCAGTTGTTTTTACCACAATGACCACAATGGCATTTACAAGTACTAAAAGGATTTTTATTAAAATAAAAGGTAACTAATTCTTACAACATAAATCCTTGTGTTCCTTGTTTTTTCTTTGTTCCCTCAGTGGTAAAATCTCCATATTAGTAATGGCAAATCTCAATATAACAAGGCCTTGTAGGTTACACTGTGAAATTCTTTTTAGTGATTAACGATAAATGGTGTTTTATACTAGTTTACATATTATCTTAACCAATTAAAGGGCATAAACATTAATTTTCGCTTAATTTATTAATCTTCCCTGTTCATTTAAAGTAGAACATAATTGGTAGACTATATCTTAGCACCCACAACTAACATTATACGTTAAAAAATTGCTTGGAATACGCTGAAATTATGCAATCAACA
>CANCPA010000179.1 GCA_947379895.1 Chitinophagaceae bacterium
GTGGAAAAGCTACCCACTTTCTTTACACCCAATTGCAGGTAACGATCAACCTCAAATGAGTGTTTACGGAAAGTATCTTCAAGGCACTAATGCCGTTGCTGTTAACTATACAAGAAGTGATTTACGTTAATAAGTAGTAAGTTGTAGGTTATAAGTATTAAGTTGTAAGTTGTAGGTTTTGAAAATAACGAAGGTCTTAGAATGAAATTAAATTAAAAGCATACCTTAAAATAAACAGACTGCCTATGGCAAATAAGAGAACACAATGGGTTTAAAATGAAAAAGATTGACAAGCAAACCAATGAATAATGAAGACAATAAGTATTAAAAAATAACAATTAAAAAAAGAAAGCTTATGGCATGATGAAAAGCAATTGGTTAAAAAGAGTATAAATGTTATAATAAAAGCCGCCTTTTCTAAGGTGGCTTTCACATTTACAAACCATCATTAAATTCATTTAATCTCTTATCTCAATAACTTTCACAGGACAAACTTTTGCAGCACTTTCTACATGTTCCCTTTCATTATCTTGAACTTTCAACAACCAAAAACCCTTTTTATCTACACTTCCTATTAAATTACTCTTTCCATCTTTTTTACTCATTTGCCAATGTTTTGGATCAATTTCAGTACAGTAGTTGCAACCTATACATTTCTTACGTCGGAATATCACTGTCGTCATTAATTTGCCAATTGCTTTTCGTCAATAGTAGAGGGAACCACCTTATACAACTTATCAGAGTTTCTAACTTGTATATTTGTTTTAAAAGAACAATAATCACCCTTTTCTGCATTTCCCTTCGCTCCTTCTTCATTTACATGAAGTGTTTCTACAACAGTTTCAATAACACCCGTAGTTGGTCCTGTTATCATTACTTTGTCACCAACTTTAAGACCGTAAGCCTCCAAAAAAAACTCCGCAATACCTGTTTTAGCATAATAGTTAACGGCCTTACCAATGTAAATCTTCCTCATTACAGCTTGAGAACCAGAAACATTTGTCCACTCTCCAATTTCTCTTCCTAGAAAATATCCACCCCAGAAATCTCGATTATAAACTTCTCGCATCTTTAGCTTTAATGATTCTGCCTTTTCAATAGTATAAGTGTGGTTATAATAACTATCAATAGCTTCTCTGTAACAGGCTGTCACCGTTTTTACATAATCTGCTGCCTTACCACGTCCCTCAATTTTTAATACTTTAATACCAGTATCAATCAATTGATCTAGGAAATCAATGGTACAAAGATCTTTTGGTGACATAATATATTCATTATCAATTTCCAATTCATGTCCATCCTCAATATCAATGACTTTATATTTTCTCCTACAATTTTGTACACAAACGCCTCTATTTGCCGAAGAGTTCTGCGTGTGCAAACTCAAATAACACTTGCCCGAAACAGCCATACACAAGGCTCCGTGTGCAAAAACCTCCACTTCCACTAACTTCCCTGAAGGTCCCTTTATTTGTTCCTTTTGGATTGCCTTACAAACCTGCTTTACCTGATTCAAACTTAGCTCTCGAGACAAAACCATTACATCGGCATAACGAGAATAGAAATCAATCGTATCAACGTTAGTTATATTCGCCTGTGTAGAGATATGCACAGACACTCCTTGCTTGTAGGCATAATTTATCACTGCCTGATCTGCAGCAATGATGGCATCGATTCCAGCTTTTTTCACTTCATCTACTATCACTTTCATCATAGATATATCATGATCGTAGATGATTGTATTCAGTGTTAAATAAGACCTGACTTTACTTTGTTTACATAAATGTGCGATAGCAGGCAAATCCTCAATGACGAAATTCATGGTAGCACGAGCACGCATATTCAATTGTTCAACACCAAAATATACAGAATCAGCACCACCTTGAATAGCCGCAATCATGGCTTCGAAACTACCTGCGGGTGCCATCAATTCTACTTTACTACTCATAAAACTCTTAATAAATTAATTTATAAATTAGGATAACATTTCTTTACTTGAAAGATGCATTTTTAAATATATCCTAGCCTTTTTTTCTTTTTGACGACTCTCTTATCATTAATTTAGCTGGGACAATTTTTGTTTCAGGTTTATATTCCTTCTCTCCATCTAAATGCTTTAATAATATGCTAATTAGCTTTACAGACATTTCTGAAATCGGTTGTGATATTGCAGTTATAGTTGGACGATGTACCCTAAACAAATCGCTATCATCAAAAACAAGCATCCCCAAATCTTTTACTAATTCTAAGCCCAACTTATTTATTGCTTCTAATCCACTAGTTGCTAGATAATTTGTAGCAAAATAAAGTGCATCCAAACCCACATTCTTCAATATTAGGTCTTCTATCTTATCAACAACATTTCTTTCATGCCGTAATTCATAGTCAATCTTTTCTACAATGCAATTTTGTCCAGCTTCATTCATCGCCTTCTCATAACCATTTAATCTTTCTACCATCTGACTTTGTACAGAATCTAGCGTAACAAAAGCAATTTTCTTAAATCCTTCATCCAAAAGATGCTTTGTAGCTTTATAAGAACTATCAAAATTGTCCATACCAACATAACTAACATCTAAGCCCTCTATAAAACGATCAAAAATAACTAGTGGAAGCTTTTCTTCAATTAAAGACCGTAAGTCATCATCTAATCCAATTGGAGGGGTAATTATAAACCCATCTACATTTCTATTTCGAAAAGTATTAATTAATTCCTGAGCTTTTAATTTATTATTTTTAGTACTGCAATAGATGATTTTATATCCTTTTTCATAGGCTAATTGTTCAATATAACCTGCTACACTCGCAAAAAATATATCAGCAATATCTTCAACCATTAAACAGATGATTTTTGTTTTACCTGACCTCAATCCACTTGCCAACAAATTAGGGTTGTAATTATTCTCCTTCGCATACTTTTTTATTTTCTTGGCTAATTGGTCGCTGATTCTTTTTTCTTTTGCTTTACCATTCAAAACATAGGAAATTGTTGCAGTTGATACATTCATATCGCTTGCTAATTGCTTTATTGACATTTTTTTCATTGAGGTAAAACTTTAATATTTCAGTGATTTTTTAAACCAATCAAAGATATAAGGTATCTTTTGATTATTATGTAGAATGGATTATGATTTTTCGCTTCTTTTAACTCTACTATTAACAAGTAGGACATTAATAATATTAAATCTTCAAACAAAAAGAACGTTAACTCTTTAATTCAAGCTTTTCTTTACCTGCCTTTTTTGCAGGAAACCATGAAGCTAAAATTGCGATAATGAAAACAGTAATAAAGACAATTACAAAATCGGATAACACCATTTTTACAGGATAATAATTGATTAAAAATGACCCACCTGATAGTGCTATTAAATGAAATTTAACTTGTAAAAAACAGATAGTTGTCGCAAAAGCAATTCCAATACCACCTCCTATTAATGATAACAAAATACCTTCCAATAAAAATATTTGCTGAATAGTACCATCATTAGCGCCCATTGCACTTAAAACTGCAATATCTTTTTGCTTTTCTAAAACAAGCATTGTCAAAGCACCAATTATATTAAAAGCTGCGACCATCAATATCAAACAGGTCACCCCATAGATTACCCATTTTTCAATCTGCATCGCAGAATAAAGACTTTGATTTTGTTGATACCTTGTTTTTAATTTATACTGATTACCGAGTAACTGCTGTAATCCCTTAATTATTTTTTCCTGATTTAAAGTTGAATCCAATTTTACTTCACAGAAAGAATATTCATCGGGTTTCATATCTAACATATACTTTACAAAATCAATATTTGTAAAAACATATTTATTATCAAATTCTTCTTGTACCATAAATGTACCCGAGGCATTTACTTGAAAAGAGTTCATCCCTTCAATAGAACCTAAATGATCTGTTTCATTTCTATTTGGCATGTATAAGGTCAAGGGATAAATACTCCTTTCAACATCAGCACCTACAGCACTTTCAATTCCTACTCCTACAACTATTTCAGGTTTTTCTGCTGTTCCTAAAGCAAATTTTCCACGTAATACATGTTTGCCAATATTAGTCACCAAAGATTGCGCAGAATCAACTCCTTTTACAGTTACTATCCCTTGAGATTCTCCATTTAAAAGTACAGCTTTTTCTTCGGTTACCAAACTAATTGCAGTTACTCCTTTTAAGTGATTCAGTTGTGAAATTTGACTTTGACTCAGTCTTAAAACCTTTCCACTTGTCGGCAATACCCTGATATCGGAGTAAAAATCAGCATATAATCCTTTCACCAAATCTTCGAAACCATTAAATACACTAAATACAATAATTAATGCAGCCACCACAACTGCAATAGCTAATACACTAATCCATGATATGATATTAATTGCATTAACAGATTTCTCAGATCTGAAATAACGCCAAGCAAAAAGAAGTTTCAAGATGTAATCGGGTTAATATTATTGACCAAAATTCGTTATTTGGACTTTTACCACAAAATAAAACTAGGTAAAAAAAGGAACACCAAGTTGTATAATCTAATATTTGTAATGTGATTTAGCATTAACAATATATCCTTTTGTTTCTTTGCAAAAACTTTGAGCCCTTGTGTTAAATCCTTCTGAGTAGAAACAAAAAACTATCCATTGAAGTTTATTCTGCATTAGTTTCAGGAGTTTTGATACGTTCAAATACTTCTTCCATCTTAAATACATATTCCAATGTATCATCTAAGTAATAATGAATTACAGGTATTCTTCGTACCTGTCCTTTAATCTTGTCAGCTAATAATTTCTTAATTTCCCAAGCACGGTCATTCACTTTTTTCATGGCAGCTTGAGTATCAGATACCTGAAACATGCTTAAATAAATTCTAGCTTCCAATAAATCGGGCGTTACTTTTACGGAAGCAATACTAATCATGCCCCCACCAATCATATTAAGGCCTAGTTTAGTAAATATATCATTTACTTCAGCTTGTAAAACCGATGCTACTTGTTTTTGTCTTTTCCCTTCCGTCATTTCATTGCTTATTTGTAATTCGGTAAAAGTAAGGAGTTCGTATCAGAATTAGTTTTATATAGAGATAATACAGTAAATCAACCCTTATTTATCTGATTTTTTAATATTCGTTCACATCCTTTGATTGCTTTGGAAGCGGTTGTGCAACTGATTTTTTTGATTTACTAGGAATTCCATTTTTATTAGCTTCTTCCTTAGCTTCCTCTTGTTGAAGCATCATATTCCTTTTCGACATCTCTTCTAGCTTTTTTTGGTCTACATTTCCCTCATCATCCAATATCATACTTGGCAAGGGGGCATTACCATTACCTAATGACTGAGTAGCTAATTTAGCAATGTGTTCCCAATGATTATTCTTCCATTTAAATCCTTCATAACTACCATCTGGAACATACGTGTAAAGGCTTTCGGGTTCATCATTTTCACTAGCCAAATGATCGTATATAATCATATTCTCTTCCTTATCAAACAATATCCTCATTTTAGATTCCTTCTTATACTCAACATTAAATCGTTTTACAGACTTCTTATGTTTGGAAGTATCAGGTTCAAATTTAAAATAATTGCCTCCAAATTGTGGCTTTCCGTTTGCATCAAAAGTTAATATATCAATCCATTTCTTATTACTTCTTGGTCCATTTTCATCATATCCTAACAGCGTAAATACCTTTTTATCTCCGTCATTATTAAGTAATATCTTATAATAAATTGCTCCAATCCAATTCTTTGAATCTCTGATTGAATCATTTGGTTTATCTGTAAAATCAGAAACATCAAATAAAGGATATAATTTAAGACTTCCATCTTCAGTTTTCATTTGAATGGCGCCACGTTGACGATAATAAGTATAATCTCTCATCATTTGCCATGTAAAAATTCTGAAACTACTATCGGGCGCATACAACTTTGAAACAGAAGTAATTGAATCGAAGGGATAATTAAACGAATGATTAATTTTCAATGCTTTCACGAAGCCTCTTGTAAAAAGACTATCTGCCATAAAACGCATAAACCAATGTTCATCATTGATCATTTCTTCGGAATATCCCTTTATTTTTTTCTCTAACTGAATTATTACTTGCCTATTATCATTAGTCAAATTACCCTGTCCTTTCGAGTTTAGAACGAACAATAAAAGCGTAGAAAATACCAATATTTTTTTCATCTTGGGGTTTAATTAGAAACTAAGATAAGGATCTGATTTTTAATAAAAATACAATTTTCTTTTACATCGAAAAATGATTGTGAAGTATAGTCTTATTTCGTGCTATTTGGAATCGGAAATAAATTGAGAGGCAAAATGAAATAAGTCTTTAAATCTAAAATCAATAGCCTCGTGTGGATACTGAGTTTCTGGATTTGTAGTAGCAACAAATACGGTATGAATGCCTGCATTCCTTCCAAAACCCATGTCACTTAATTTATTTCCTACCATTAAACTCTTACTGAAATCAATAGAAGGAAAATCTCTTTTTGCTTGAAAAGCCATGCCAGGATTAGGTTTTCTATTAACAGAGTCGTCAGCTAAATCGGAACAATAATATATTTTGTCAACTCTTCCATTTTTTAATTGTATAGCGCTAATCATATTATTGTGAATCTCCGCTAAATCTTCGATTGTCATTAAGCCTTTTCCTACTCCCTTTTGATTAGTGACCATAACAATCACACCAAACTTTTCATTCAATATCTCTAGGGCTTCTAAAACGCCATCATAAAATTTAAATTCATTCCAATTTCTAATATAATCTGCCTTCTTCTCATGATTTATTACCCCATCACGATCTATAAAAAGCGTCCAAGTCTTATCTATATTATTTAAATCAATCATAGTCATCCTTTTTTAGACTTCTCTATTATTTGCAAAATCATGTTGTGCTTTTAAATAATCTTGAGGAATCCCAATATCTATAAAATATCCATCCTGTTCAATTCCAATCATCTTTCTTGTCAAGAATAAGGCTTCCATATATTCTTTCTCAAAAGAAAATTTTTGAGGTAATGACTCAGAAAGAAAACTCTTTACATTCAAAACATACACACCTCCGTTTATTAGCCCACTTTTATAATATTGCTTTTCCTTAAAAGATGAAATAGATTTGTCTGCTTTTAATTCTACAACACCGTATCTATCAAACTCAGTCATTGGTTTCAATGAAAGTGTACAATCAGCGGTTGAGTCACCATGCTTTTCTAGTATTTCGGATAGATTTACATCAAATAATGTATCTCCATTTGTCACAAACACATTCTCCTCACTTGCCATTGAACAGGATAATTTAATAGCACCTCCGGTACCTAAAGGTTCCTCTTCAATTGCATATTTAACCTGCAAATCAGGATAATTAACTTCGATATAATCAGTTATTGCCTCGCTCTTATAACCAAGCGATAAAATAAACTTGCTAACGCCTTGTTTAATAAAAGAGTCAATTACGTAACCAATAAAAGGTTTCCCATTTACAGGGGCCATACATTTAGGTAAATCTGGAACGGCACTCCTTAAGCGAGTACCAAGTCCACCTGCGAGTATTATTGCTTCGCATTCACCCACCTTTTCTATTTTATTTCTTGAAATATTAATTGAATTAATATGATTATTATCCATTGATATTTAAAACTTTATCTTGAGGAAATACATTCGTTATCCAAACACCTTTTCTTCGACAAGTTCACAAATAATATGACCCAATAAAATGTGACTTTCTTGAATACGAGGAGTAATTGAGGAAGGAACATTAAATAAATAATCACTCACGTCCTTCATAGTACCTCCACTTGCACCTGTCAAACCAATAGTTACAATGTCTTTTTCTCGAGCAACTTCAAAAGCCTTAACTATATTAACAGAATTACCGGAAGTGCTTAAACCAATTACAACATCACCTTTTACACCTATTCCATCAAGCAAACGAGCATAAATAACATCATAACTATAGTCATTAGCAACAGCTGTCAAATAAGAGGTATTACAATGTAATGCTTCAGCGGGTAAAGCCTTTCTGTTTTTATAAAATCGACCACTAAATTCGGCAGCAAGATGTTGTGCATCGGCGGCACTTCCTCCATTACCACAAAACAATACCTTATTTCCTGCGATAAATGCATCACTAATTACATTTACAACAGTATTAATTCTTTGCAACATGGTATCGTCCTGTAACAACTGTTGTTTTACATTTATAGACGATTCAATTATCTCTTTAATTTTATTCATACTTTTCATTTTGCGACTCGAATAAAGACTTTGTTGATACAAGCAAATTATAATTAATAAGTAGTCCAGGTAGTTAAACCAACTTGTGTTAACTGATAGTTTTTCACTTCACCTCCGAACTTTAATAAGGATTCAATTACATGGTACCGATTATTCCGAGGGCAATAAAAAGTCATGAATCCTCCACCTCCTGCACCACTTATTTTACCTCCACTAGCTCCTGCAGCTTTAGCAGAACTATATATATCTTCTATTAACTGATTACTAATACTCTTTGCCATGAGTCTTTTTTGCTCAAATCCGTAGTCAAGGATTTCTCCTATTTCATGTAATCGACCTTTCAACAATGCCTCTTTCATCATTTTTGCTTGTTCCTTTAATTGATGCATTGCATCGACAGAAGCTGCTTTTTTTTGATGTACATTGCTTTGTTGTTCTTTAATAATTGTTGCACTTTCTCTACTTGTAGCCGTGTAATAGAGTACTAAATTATTTTCTAACTCATTCAAATACTCTTGCCTAATTCGTAGAGGATTTACAATCACTTTGTCGCCATAAAACTCCATAAAATTAACGCCACCAAAGGTTGCAGCATATTGATCCTGCTTACCTCCACTTAACTGCAAGTCATCGCGTTCAATTTCATAGGCATAATGTGCAATATCATAATCTCCCAAAGGCAGTTTCAACATTTCAACAAAAGCTCCAATAATTGCAACAACAAGTGTAGATGAGGTACCTAAACCACTTCCTGCAGGGGCATCAACATAAGTACTCAGTTTAAAACCCTTGTGTGGGAATCCAAAATCCTTCTGAATTCGATTGTAAACACCTTTTAGTAAATCTAGTTTGCCATTAATTGGCAATTCTTTCGACCACTCAAATTGTTCACTTTCTTTCCGATCGAGAGCCTGTACAATTATTTTATTCCCTTCTATAATTTCAATTGTAGCATGTGCATAAAGTGAAAGGGTTGCATTTAAAATTGCTCCACCAAATTCATCACTATACGGACTAACATCAGTCCCTCCTCCTGCCAAACCAATTCGGAGAGGCGCTTTACTTCTGTATATCATTGTATTGTTGCTTAAAAAAAAAATATTTAATTGCATTAAGAAAAAACTAATTGTATCCCAAAAGAACTAGAAATTTTATCAAATCAAAATGCTTATCTATTAAAATTCTTTTTACAAATTATCATCATCCATAAATAATATTCAATTAAACAATAAAATAGTAGAACTCTCTATTAAATTAATGCGTGGCAAAACAAAGCTTTTTCTAATAATAAAATTCAAAAATGCAAAATAATTGTTGTATTGTGATTATAATTTCCCCCTAATGATATAATAATCCGTTGATAGCAATCTTTATTTATCCTATAACTTCGAATAATCTTATTTAAAATAACTCACCATACGCATAGATTGAATCAAATGCTTTTTTGTCTTTTTTTATTTCATTGCCACAAAGAAACTAAGTAGCAAAGGCACTAAGTTCTTTAAAGCACTTCATTAGTATCCATACTTCATTTTTTCTTTGAGCTACTTTGAGTATTTGTGTTGAAGAATATAAATTAGACTTAATAACCTTTATTAATTATTGTGTAAGGTGAATTAGTTAAACATGAAGTTTAGTTTGATTTCAAAATTGTAATTTAATTCCATTAAAAAACAATTTCTAAGCCTCCTTTTCAATCTCCATTTTGGGGAAGAAAGTCATTAACATAGCACCAAAGCAAGTAACAACTAAAAAATACAAAGCGGAAAGTTTTTGAGGACACTCTCCAAAGAAACAGGTTGTAACTAATAAATAATTACGAATACTCCAAGCGAAATTGATAGCTCCTACAAAAAGATTAGTTCTTTTAGCCCACACTTTTG
>CANCPA010000180.1 GCA_947379895.1 Chitinophagaceae bacterium
GTAGCTGTAGGAATAAAACCTCCCGAAATAAATTGTTCATAAACACCATAACTACCTACCGAATAAGTTCCTGAACCACTGAAAGGAGTACTACCACTTCCCATATTACTTCTGAAATATCCATTAATAGTTATACTACTATTATTTACTACTGTACTAGCAGATGCGTTCATATAAAATGATGCATTATTAGGAATTGCACCTGTATTAGAATAAGTTGAAGTAACAGGAGAAGATGCTGTTGCAGCAATGTTAAAAGGGGCGTTTACAACCAAATTTACTGTTGAAATCCAAGAACTAACGGGTTGAGTAAAGGCTGCACCAACAGTAAAGGTCGAATTGACTGTCAACAAAGCACCTGCACCCAATGTCACATTTGAATTGGAAATTATTAGGTTATTATAGGTAAATGTTCCAGAAAGAGTTTGTGTGCTGCCACCATTTAATGTTACATCTACATAAGAGGTTGCGGATTGATACATTCCAAATGTTCCACTATTAGTGATATTTCCACCTACATTTAAAAGGTGAATTACACTATTTGTTTGAGAACCACATCTCAATATACCACCTGCATTAATAGTAATATTACCAGAAACATTTAGCGTTAAAGCATTGTTTATATTCGGATATTGTAATATTCCTGAAGTTCCACTTCCAACAGTAATATTAGAAACAGAAAGAGAGGTTGCAGATGAATAAGTAGCACTTGCAGTTGCGGTAGAAGTAGTACCACTAGTAGCTACATAATTCCATTTTGCTGTTCCATCTACGATAGCAGTACCAGTTCCTGTAGGACCACTACCACTAGAGGATGAAGTGCCTGCCGTAGCACAATAGTATAAATTTCCGTTTGCATTCACTGTATTTCCAATAGAGTAAGCTGTACTTATTGCCCAACTAGTAGGTGTAGGTGGGGCAGCAATTGTTACAGTTGGAGTGGCCGTATAGCCTAACCCTGCATTGGTTATGTAGATACCTGTTACAGTACCGTTAGCTATAATCGCAGTACCCGTTGCAGCTACCCCATTTGTAGGGGTATTAAACGTAACAGAAGGAGCTACTCCATATCCAAAACCAGCAGCAGTCATTGAAGTACTAGTTATTCCTCTCGTATTTAAAGTTGCAGTAAACCCATTATTTACAGTGAGTGTTCCAATGGAACCTACAGTTCCTAACAATTCACTTCCTCCAGTTGATGAAGAACCATAAGTAACATTTACAGTATTCCCTGAAGTACCTCCATAAATAGGGGGATAACTTAAGATTGCAGTAGAGGAAATTCGAGTTATAGTTCCACCATTTGAAATAGTAATATTATTTGTGTTTGAGTTTATTAGGGTACCATTCGTAAGATTTAAATTTGTAACCGTCAAGGACTGACCTAGTACAACATAACCAGAACTTTTATTCATGGTTAAAGAGCTTACATTGCTATTAACAAATAAGTTTTTAGAAGTAAAATCATAAGTGCCTGTGAAACTCACTCCACTTCCGGAATTATTAGCATCAATACCTCCATTATTAGCAATTGTGGTAAAATTACTTGTACCACCCGCTGTAAAAGAAAGAATTACATTTGATTGCAAAGTTAATTTTGATCCAGTATTAAAGGAAAGCCTTGAAGCACCAATGTTTGTTGCAAGAGTTGCATAACTATTATTTGATGTTAAACCAAATGAATAGAAAGTAGGAATTGAAGGGTCACAATAAATTGTTCCAATACTTGTAGATGCTGGACTCTTTAGTTGTAAATATGGGTTTAGTCCACTGCTAAAATAATTAGTCGAACTCATCCCTAAAATAGAGCCTGTTGTTCCATTTCCAACAGTCATTGACTGAGAATTGAAGAGATATATTTTAGAGTTGGTTCCAGCAGAAAAATCCAATGTATTATTTACTGTAAATCCACCACCTAAAATTACGGTACTACTTGTCACTGTACAATTAGTCGTAGTGATACTATTTGCTACAGCATAAAAAGTGAGGGTACAAGCGGCAGTAGAACTTACAGTTGCAGCATTGGATAAGGTTAAATTATTTGTACTAATACTATTTACAGTACAATATTGAGGAATAGCTCCGGATCCACTTGTAATTGCAACTCCCTGACCCGCAGCAACACCAGTATTTGCAGTGAGTACAACTGCCGTAGAACTACTTGTGACTCCTGTAGCGTTTGTTGTTTGAGTTGCAGCGACAGCACCAACAAATTGAACGGTAGAGGAATTAAACGTAATACTACCAAGAGAATTAATTGTTACATCTATGCTTATGATAGCTGACACACTTGTAAACTGAACGACATCGGCAGTTCCAGCGCCAGGAAAGGTACCAGAACCACTAGTAAGATTCCAGTTTCCAACAGTACTCCACTTTCCGTCAGCAGCACCACCCGTCCAAGAAAAGGTTCCTGTAGCGGCAGTAGCAAAAAAAGTAACTAACGATAGCAAAGCAAAAAGCGTTAAGCGAATAACAGCACTCTTACAAGAAACAAAGGAGGCAAGAATCCTTTTCATAAAGCAAACAATTTAATTTTTAAATGCAATCTTAATAAAAACAAACTATATATAATAGTCCTTTAAACAATCTCTCAATTAGCGGCTAAACTATTGAAATTGTTTTAATTATTGAATATTCTGTTACTAAATTTTACCGGCATCGTTACCGGCAAGGCTTATTAAAAGAAAAAACTAAAAAAAGTTTAGAATCTTTTATTTAATCAATCAAAGCAATCATTAATTGCTTCATTAAAAATGAGACTTATTACTCAACTTATTCAAAAATCAGAGGCAATAAATTCCACAATTATCAACTTTCAATCATTACATTCATGCGGCTGAATTGAGGTCAAATTATTCAACATTTTACACAATGAATATTCCAAGCCACCTTCCACTTAATCAGGTAATAGAAGTTGTGCTGCAATCCATTAAACCTAGATTATGCAATAGGACTCTATTACAATTCACAACCACTTCAAACACGGCTTTTACTTGAATTGTTTGACTTCAACGTAATTTATTATGTCTTCAGCCAAAAAATCTGTATAAAAACTTGTCTTTTTTGTATTTGAGAATTTCAATTCGAGTCTATTCGTAATCTAGGTTAAACGTGATATTAATCAAAGTATATTTTAAGAAAAAATCAACATTACTAATTTTGTGAATAATCTTTTTGATATAATTCACTAGACAATAACGATTTTATTAGAAAGCAATTAACTTTTGGGCAACGTAAATGTAAAGACACTTCCTTTTCCGGGTTCTGATTCTACCCATATTTTACCTCCATGCTTATCAATGATTTTCTTACAGATAGCCAACCCAATGCCTGTACCTGAGTATTCTGTCTTATTATGTAACCTTTGAAAAATGACAAATATCTTGTCAAAGTATTTGTCATCTATGCCAATACCGTTGTCGCTTACTGAAATCTCCCATTCAGAACTATTTTCAATTACATTTATATATATCGTAGGATTTCGTTCAGGACTTCTATACTTAATGGCATTCCCAATGAGGTTTTGCATCAATTGCAACATGTGCAACTTGATTCCATTTACTATAGGAAGTCTTACCACTTCAATAAATGCGTGATTTTTAGCTATTGAGTCAGATAAATTCAGTTTGACTTCATCTACTATTTCATTCAAATCAATTGTATAATAATCTAATGATGTGGTATTGACTCTTGAATATTCAAGCATGTCTAATATCAAGTCTTTCATTCTTTTAGCACCATCTACAGCATAGTTTATATACTCATTTGCTTTACTATCAAGGTTCGGACTATATTTTTTTTGTAGTAATTGCAAAAAACTACCTATCATTCTAAGTGGCTCCTGCAAATCGTGTGATGCAACATAAGCAAAGCGTTCTAATTCTCTATTAGATTCAGCCAATTCATCTGCTCGTAGAGTTAGTTCTTTATTCAAATTGGCTAGTGCCTCTTCTGATTCTTTTCTTTGAGTAATATTCTCAATTTGAGCTACCAAATGATTGATGTTCCCTTGTTTGTCTATAACCTTAGAGACTACAAGAAGAACCCAAATAATACTTCCGTTTTTGTGATAGTACCTCTTTTCTATTTTAAAACTTTCAATTTCGCCAGCTATTAATCTCTCTACATTCAAAAGGTCTATTCCTAAATCTTCAGGATGTGTAATTTCTTTAAAACTTATCTTAAGAAGTTCTTCCTTAGTATACCCTAGCATAATGCATAGGCTATCATTAATCTGTAACCAATTTTTATTTAGATCTACCAAAGCTAATCCCATAGCAGAATATTCAAAGGCACCTCTAAATTGTTCTTCACTTTGTTTTAAGGCTGCCTCTAGGCGCTTTTTTTCTGTAATATCTTGTACAACACCAAACATTTTAAGTGGGGTCCCTTCATTGTCATAAGTATATTTCCAATAGGAACTAATATCTCGAACAACACCATCTGCACGTATAATTTTCGAATCAAATTCAAGGTGTTCTTTCCTTGCATAGGCAGATTCTTGAAACAGTTTAATCTTGTATTGATCATCTGGATGCAAAAATGTGGCACTCAATTCAGGAGTTGGTTCAAATGCATGGGGTTCTAACCCATGAATTCGATAAAATTCATCAGACCAAAAGAATTTGTTTGTCTTAAAGTCAACTTCCGAACTCCCTATTCCAGCAATTGCTTCTGCATTACTTAATAAGTGTTGACTTTTTGCAAGATTCTCCTCTGTCTTTTTACGATCAGTAATATCAACAATGAAATTCATTGTCCTTCTAATACCCATTGGGTTAGGCTCTAAAACAGAATAGAACTCACAGGGAAATCTCTCCCCATTTTTTCTAAATCCTATAATTTCCCCTTTCGCTTTTCCATGTATCTCACGATGCTTTACTAATTCAATAAACGAGGAATCATGCTCATCAAAAATCTGATTCCGCTTTAATTTCATAAAGTCAGTTAATTCATAGCCAAATATTTTTGCCGCCGCCTCATTAGAATCTAACATACTACCTGCCTGACCAAGTATAAATCCATTAAAAGAACTTTCAATAATTGATCTATACATTTTTTCACTTTCAACAATTTGTCTCTCCCTTTCTTTTTGTTCGGTAATATCTTGTGCATAGCCATGCCAAAGAACACTGTCCTCTAATCTTTCAGGTGAGGAACTTACAGAAATCCAACGTTCGCCTTTAATAGGCAGGGTAATACGAAAATTATATTGTAGCAGGCTTAAATTCTCTTTCGAATATAATCTTGCTTGATTAAAACCTATAGAATCATCTTTGTTAATTCTGGAAAATATGAGTGTAGGATCGGCTAAAACTTCATCAGGCTCAAGTTCAAAAACATCTATCGAACCAATCGATATAAAGGGAAAACAAAAATGCCCATGATCATAAACTTGAAATTGGTAAATCGCTCCAGGTACATTATGTGAAAGCTTTCTGAAAAGCTGTTCAGAAAATATAAATTTATCATTTGCAATTTTATAGTTTAAACTTTCAGAAGAATCTAACGGAGCATTCATATTCCTTTATTTGAAGTTTATTTATGACAAGTCGCTTTTTTCTTAATTCAAAATATGCGTTATTCTATATCAGCAACTGATTGATTGAATAAATGTTTGTATTAATTTTCAGAATAAATATAATAAAACAATTTATAATTGACCTATAATTTTACAATTTTACAAAAAAACGATCTTCATATTAATGTTTAAATAGGCTGCATTTGCAAGTTTCTATGCTATTTACAAATTCATTATATCTATATAATAAGATTACTTTATAACATAAAGCTTCATGTGAATCCATTTTTTCTACAACGAGTTATAATAACAAAAATGTGTTTTGGAAAGAATAAATTAACAGGCAAGAATCTAATTTTCAAGTAATGCTTAAAGTTGTGGTTTATTTTAGTGCAAAATAAACCACAACTTTAAGCATTACTCAATAAAAAAAGCTTCCTTAAAATAAGAAAGCTTTCAAAATAACATTGATACAAATTCTAAGTTAATTATACTAATCAATTAGTACATCTGATATCACATCCCCCTGGAGAGGCTTTTCCTGTATTTTCTTCAGTAAACCCTTCAGAAATGGGTATCCAAAATAAGTTTACAGTAAAGTAATGATGAATTACAAGTTGATCCGTCTTGCAACAAACAAAATCTTTATTTTGATTATAATGTTTTCCAAACATTTTTGTAACTGGTGCAGTAATAGTTGCAGTAACAATCAAACCAGTAATTACTACAGCCGCAATGTTGAACTTAATTCCTGAAAGCATGACAATTATATTTAATTGTGATTAATTTGTTTATTTCATATTGACAGTGTAAAAGTGAAGCTTTTATTTATTTTGAAAAATCCCTTAAATGAGGGGTTCGTTATAAAAAAGAACACTTTTATGCAAGCATGAGTTAAAACTACTGCGAAAAATCTTTTTTTATGCTTATTTAAGATAGTTTCACTATTACTCAGTACTTTTCTCTCATCACAAAGATATCATTACTGATTAGGACGCTTGTAGTAATTTCTTTATACTTTCGGTAGTAAAATGCCAATTTTTGTACTTGATTACTACAAATCAGGTGCAATACCAATATTTTATTCCTTTTAATTCCTAGTATAGATAATCAATTTAACCCAGATTACGCAATACACTCGTTATGAAATTCTCAAATACAAAAAAGACAAGTTTTTATACAGATTTTTTGACTGAAGACGTAATAAATCACGTTGAAGTTAAACAAATCAAGTAAAAGCTTGTGTTTGAGGTGGTTGTGAATTGTAACAGAGTCCTATTGAGTAATCTGGGTTTAAATACTTGCACATATATAATTATCTAATTGAGACCACTAATATTTTTTATTCAATAAATAATAATCATAGTTTAGTTTACTTTCGCTCTCATTATTAATAAAAGATGAAGCTAAATAAGCTATTTACAAGTGTTTTCTTATTACTTACTGTCAATATTAGCTATTCGCAGTTTGTTAAATATGGCAATGAGTTCCTAAATATAGGTGCAGGTGCAAGAGGATTGGGTATGGGTGGTGCTCAAACGGCAAGTGTGCAGGATGCCACAGCAGGATATTGGAATCCAGCGGGTTTGACTGCTATAAATGACAATCCTCAACTTAGTATCATGCATGCCGAATATTTTTCTGGCATCGCTAAATATGATTTTGCAGCAATTGCCTTACCCACAAAAAGTGTTAAACGAACACTTGGCATCAGCTTTCTTAGATTTGGTGTTGATGACATTCCCAATACACTATACTTAGTACAGCCCGATGGAAGCATCAATTATAATAATGTAACTAGCTTTTCTTCTGCCGACAATGCAGTAATTCTTAGTTACGCAGAAAAAATGAAAGATTTTCATGGCTACAAACTCAGTGTAGGAGGTAATGCAAAGATTATTTATCGTAAGGTGGGCACTTTTGCACAAGCATGGGGTTTTGGTTTTGATGCAGGAGCCCAATTAACTAAAGGGAATTTTAAATTGGCTGCGATGATTAAAGATGTCACTTCTACTTTTACAGCTTGGAGTTTTAGTTTTACTGATGCTGAAAAGCAAATCCTTTATTTAACTAATAATGATATTCCTGTGAAGAGTACCGAATTGACCGCTCCAAACATTGAATTAGCAGGTGCTTATACTTTTAATATCACACCGAAATTTCATTTAATGGCAGAGGCTAATCTTCACCTTTCTTTTGATGGACGATTAAATACTATAGTAAGTTCTAATTTATTAAATATTGACCCTAATATTGGCTTTGAGGCTAGTTATAATAATAATCTATTTCTCAGAGGCGGAGTTTCTAATTTTCAAAAAGCCTTGAGTGACGGCGACCTTACAAATCAGAAAAAAGTTTGGATTTATCAACCTAGTCTAGGTGCAGGATTCAAAGCAGGCAATTTGGCTATCGACTACGCCTTTACTAATCTTGCTAATCAATCGAATCCGTTATATACCAATATTTTTTCGCTGAAACTTAACTTAGTGAAGTGGGAAAATAATATTGCTAAGCCAAAAAAATACAATTCCAATATCAGGTATAGAAATAACAGATTGTAATGATTGCTTTTTTTGACAACTAACTCATTCGATTGCTGTTAGGTTATTATTCATTGAGTATAAAATATTGAAGTATGCATATAGGTATTGTTTGTTATCCAACTTTTGGAGGTAGTGGAGTGTTGGCAACAGAACTTGGAAAAGCATTGGCAGACAAGGGGCATCATGTACATTTTATAACTTATCAGCAGCCTGTAAGGCTCAATGAATTTAATACGAATATCTATTATCACGAAGTACGTGTTCCGACCTATCCTTTATTCGATTTCCCCCCTTACGAGATTGCGCTTGCAAGTACAATGGTGGATGTTATTATCAATCATGACCTCGATTTATTGCATGTTCATTATGCCATTCCTCATGCATCTGCTGCTTATATGGCGAAGCAAATTGTAAAGCAAAAAACGGGTAGGAATATCCCGGTTATCACCACGCTACATGGCACCGATATTACATTGGTGGGAAAAGACAAGACTTACGAACCTGTAGTTACTTTTTCAATCAATGAAAGTGATACTATTACTGCAGTTTCACAGAATTTAAAAGATGAGACTTTTAAAAACTTCGCTATCATTAAACCAATTGAAGTAATTACCAATTTTGTGGATGTGAGTCGGTTTAATAAGAAACCAATTGATGCATTTAAAAAAGTAATTGCCCCACAAGGAGAAAAAATAATTGTGCATGCAAGTAACTTCCGAAAAGTTAAGCGAGTAGATGATGTGATTAAAATATTCAGCAAGATCAGGAATGTTATGCCTGCAAAACTTTTGATGGTGGGTGACGGTCCTGAAAGATTTGTTGCCGAGGAACTTGCAAGAGATCTCGGTGTAATGGAAGATATACGATTTGTGGGAAAACAAGAACAGATTGAAGAGATTCTTGCTGTAAGCGATTTATTTTTATTACCTAGTGAAAACGAAAGCTTTGGTTTAGCGGCACTCGAAGCAATGGCTGCAAAGTGTATCGTAATCAGTTCGAATGCAGGGGGGCTTCCCGAAATCAACATTCATGGAAAGACAGGGTTCATGGCAAATGTGGGTGATGTTAATACGATGAGTGATTTTGCCATTTCCATACTACAAAATGAAGAGCAACTTGCCAAGATGAAAATAGATGCATATTCGCACGCACTATCTTTTGATATCAGCAATATCATTCCTCTTTACGAAAAAATATATCAACAATATTGTCGGTTAGATCCCTGTATTTAGTGCTGAAAAGATCTAATAACATTTATTTCACAGTGCATAACTCATATTTCCTAATTCATATTTACAGTTAAGTTTACCGCTTGTACTCTAACACAGGATGACGCTCAAAAGGATGTAGGTTTTCATCAAAAATATACCGGTAAGTAGTCAGTTTACGACTTTGAATACCATTTAAGCTCTTATAAATATTAATCATTTTAGGATTCCATTCTCCTGCCCAACCCATTTCGTATTCGTTATACCAACCCTTTCCCTGAACCGACAATCCTACTTCTTGCATAATATAACTATCTACTCCAATAGCCTGAAACTTTGGTATCACGCCAAATGCAAGTCCGGTAGCCTTCTTGCAATAGCCTGTTCTTTTCATACACAACAATCTAATCTTCTCAATAATACCTAACTTACCATCAAAGTGTTTGAAATATTCATTTAGATCAGGAATATTCAAAAACATGGCAATAGGGTCTTCTTTATAATAGGCAAACCAAATTAAACGTTCATCAATTACAGGCTTCATTTCTTTAAAAAGTTTAGCAACCTCTTCCTTCGTTATTTCTTTTCCTTCCTCATGTTGTGCCCATGCTGCATTATAAACGGTGGCAAAGTCGCTAGCATATTTTTCCAACTTTCCCATTTCTACATGTCGGGCACTATACTCGGGCTTTGACTTGAATTTTGCATGACGTTCTACTATTTTATC
>CANCPA010000181.1 GCA_947379895.1 Chitinophagaceae bacterium
AATAAAAAGTTATTAATGATTGATAAATAATAATAAAAGACAAAAAATTATTAATTATAAAGTATATAGGGTTTTAATTTTTATCACAGTTTGCTATAAACCAATCGATATAAAATAATTAGTGACTAAATATGTAAAGCTAATGACTAAATATAGTATTATATCTGTTGGTTTATTTCTCCAAAAAATATACTCCTTTTAAGTTTAATTTCGAAAAATCATCCTCATTCAAAGTGATTAATTTTCGTAAATGTGTGACTAAAATGTATTTCATGATTGTTGTAAATAAAGGGAGCATTTTTTTGTCTACCCCCCTAATTTAAGGGGTAAGTAATTACCAAAGGGGATTGGATTGCTGGCTAAAAATGGGCAATTTTAGAAATAAAAATGTTAGAATGTGAATTCCTTTCAATTATTTTGAAGAAGAGAAAATAATATATACAAGCTATTATGTAATAAATTAGTAATACCATTTTTTAAGTGTAAAATTTAGTATTATAGAGATGTAAAATGTCTTTCTTTCTGAAACATTTTTTTAATTTCTTGTTTATGAAATATTTCTGCTTTTCAAACGGATTTACCCATTACTTTGCAGCATGACTGTAGAACAAATTAAGAATATAAAAGACCGATTAGTTGTCTTGAGGAGGTTTCTTTGACTACGCTAACCGCGTAACTAAAGTAGAACAAGATAAACACCTTTCATTATCACCTGGCTTTTGGGATGACAATACTCGAGCTACGGCAACTATGAAAGAAATTAAATTAAATGAATTTTGGATTAAATTGTACGATCAGGTTGAATCAGCTGTTGATGACTTGACTGTACTATTTGAATTTTGGAAAGAAGGTGACGCCACAGAAGAAGAAACTGAGGAAGCATTTCAGGCTGCTTTAAAAGCTGTGGAGGATGCCGAATTTAAGAGTACACTTAACAAACCTGAAGATGAAATGACTGCAATTATCCAGATAAACTCTGGAGCAGGCGGTACTGAAAGTCAGGATTGGGCAGAGATGTTAATGAGAATGTACATCATGTACGGTCAAAAGCAAGGTTGGAAAGTTTCAGAAATTGATTATCAAGAGGGGGATGGGGCAGGTATCAAAACTGCAACAATTCAACTTGAAGGACCTTTTGCTTATGGATTTTGTAAAGCAGAAGGCGGTGTGCATCGTCTAGTTCGTATATCACCTTTTGATAGTAATGCCCGACGTCATACCTCCTTTGCAAGTGTTTATGTTTATCCATTAATTGATAATACAATTGATATTAAAATTAACCCAGCCGACATAGAATGGGCTTTTTACAGAAGTGGTGGAAGTGGAGGACAAAATGTAAATAAAGTTGAAACAGCGGTAAGGATAAAACATGCTCCTTCAGGCTTTATTGTCGAATGTCAGATTGCGAGAACACAAGGTGAAAATAGGGAATTGGCTTTGCAGATGCTTAAGAGTAGATTGTATGAAGAAGAAATGCGTAAAAGACAAGAAATTCTAGATGCTACAAATTCCAAAAAGAAAAAGATTGAATGGGGAAGTCAAATAAGGAGCTATGTATTTCATCCCTATAAAATGATTAAGGACCATCGTACTGATTATGAAGTTGGAAATGTTCAACCTGTAATGGATGGCGATTTAGATGGTTTTATAAAGGCTTATTTAATGATGGAGAAAGAGGAGAGTTAACTGAAATAAGTAATTTAACTGTATCAGCTATATATTTTTTTTACTTATTATCAAAAGGCATCTAACCAAAACGGTTGGATGCTTTTTAATTAAACAAAGAGCTTTTGTTTGAGACTCTTGTTAATTGGAGTTTAGTTTGAAAAATATAGATTAAAGGAATTCAACAGATTTTTAATTATTTTCTACAAATTATTGTATTATCAATGTCAATAATTAATTATTAATAAAGTCATGGCATTATTAAAATCTTTCAATAAAAGGGCAAAGTCGGAAAATGAAACCGGATTAGGCACTAATAGTAGTATTAATGGGGGGCGATTTTTTAATAAAAATGGCGCACCAAATGTTCAAATACAGGGAATTCCATTATTGGAACGATTAAATTTGTATCATACGCTTCTGTCCCTTCCCAAATGGAAATTTCTATTAATTATTATATTGTCATTTATAGTAATGAATCTAGCCTTTGCTGGCCTATACCTAATCATAGGAATTGAACATCTAAATGGAATGGTTGCAATAACTAGAGCTGAAAAGTTCGGCGAGGCCTTTTTTTTCAGTGCACAAACATTTACAACTGTTGGTTACGGAAGGATTAATCCAATTGGATTTGCTGCGAGCTTTGTCGCATCCCTTGAAGCCCTTGTTGGTCTGTTAAGTTTTGCTTTAATCACTGGACTACTTTATGGTCGTTTTGCAAGGCCAAAAGCATACATCAATTATAGCAAAAATGCCCTATTTGTACCATTTAGAGGCGGAACAGCATTTATGTTAAGAATGGTGCCTTATACTAAAAATTATTTGGTGAATGCAGAAGCAAGGCTAACAATGAGTATGCAAGTTGAAGAAGAAGGAATTAGAAAGAATAAATTTTTTGCACTTGAATTAGATATCGCAAGGGCAAATACTTTAATTTCTAATTGGACACTTGTTCATATCATAAATGAAGAAAGTCCTTTTTATAATTTATCAAAAGATGATATCATAAATGGGCAAGTTGAAATTCTCGTCTTTGTTCAAGGGTTTGATGAAAGTTTTTCCAATACAGTTATTTCCCGTACATCGTATACTTATGAAGAGTTCATATATGGAGCTAAATTTCTTCCAATGTATCATCCTAATGTTAATAACACAGGAACAATTATTCATTTAAATAAATTAGATGACTATGAATTAGTGGATTTACCACAATTGGTTATTGTCTAAAAATGCATCATTTTCTTAAATACTTTCAAAGTTTGAATATCCGAATATCAGTTGCAATTTTGTCTTTTCTGTAACTTTTTTTTCATTCTGTTGCAATTTTTCGTTATAATTGTAAAATAATTAGTCTAAGTTTTAACAATTAATAAGAATAGAGGGATGGAATTACAATTTTTAATAGTTGACGATAGTGACATTGTAATCTTTTTACATACTGAGATGTTATCATACACTAATCTTACCAAATCCCCACTATCTGCCTTAAATGGAGAATCAGCTTTAGATATTTTAACCAATTTTAAAGGGACAGAAAATTCATATTTAGTTTTACTTGATATCAATATGCCAGTAATGGATGGATGGCAATTTTTGGATGAAATACAATTAGATAGTGAATTACCAACTGTCTATGTAATTATGGTAACATCATCTATTGACTCAATTGATAAAGTGAAAGCATCAAAATATCCTCAAGTAATTGGCTTTTTCGAAAAGCCACTTTCCGAAGAAAATTGTAATCAAATTAAGAAAATTGAAGTTCTGAAGCATTATTTTTAATATTTACAAAAGCAAACCGCCCCAAAACATCACTGTTTCAAGGCGGTGCATATATCCCCTCTTTTAATCAAAGTTTGTATAGAAACCTATACTATAATTTTAATCAGACTACTAAAGTATTTGAAACAAACTTTAAAATTTAAAATTTAAAACCTACAACTTCCTTAATATCCGAAATAATTCTTGGCATTATAATAACAAATATCCTTGATTACCTTTCCTGTCCAAGCGATATCATTTGGCAATTCTCCATTTTCAATTTCTTCACCAAAAAGATTACAAAGAATTCTTCTGAAATATTCGTGACGTGGAAAAGACAAGAAACTACGACTATCAGTCAACATACCAACGAAACGACTCAACAATCCTAAACTTGATAAAGCGTTCATTTGTTTGGTCATACCATCTTTCTGATCGAGGAACCACCATCCACTACCCCACTGAACTTTACCTGCAATACTACCATCATTGAAATTACCAATCATAGTTGCAAACAATTCATTGTCTGCTGGATTCAGATTATAGATGATTGTTTTAGCCAACTTGCTTTCTGTATCCAACTTGCTTAGGAAGGCACTCAATGCACGTCCTTGCTTGAAGTCGCCAATGCTATCAAAACCTGTATCAGGACCTAGGGTGCTCAACATCCGACCATTATTGTTACGCAATGCCCCCAAATGAAATTGCTGAACCCAACCTTTTTGGAAATCCAATTCTGCAAATATGATCAGCATGGCACTCTTAAACTTACGTTGTTCTAAATCTGTAAGTTCTGTCCCACCATATACCTTATTGAAAATAGAAGCTATTTCAACATCTGTATAATCTTCAGCATATAATTCTTCTAACCCATGATCGCTGACATTACAACCCTTTGAATTAAAAAACTCATGACGATTTTCGATGGCAGTTACAAAGTCAGCAAAATTGCTAATACTGATATTAGATGCAGCCTCTAATTTTTTCACATAAGCTATGAACTTCAATGCATCACTTACATTCATTGCTTGATCCGGACGAAATGCAGGAAGAACTGGTATTTCGAAGTTCTGATCTTTCAGTTGTTGGTGAAATCCTAGATTATCGATAGGATCATCAGTTGTACAAACTGCAGCAACATTCATTTTCCTCAACAAATTCTTAACGCTAAATTCTTTGCTACGCAATTTTTCTGAACAATTGTCATAAATATCCTTTGCAGTTGTTGGAGAAAGAATATCCTGAACATCAAAATATCGTTGTAATTCTAAGTGAGTCCAATGATATAATGGATTCCTCAAAGTGTAAGGAACTGTAGCAGCCCATTGTTCAAACTTTTCATAGTCAGATTTATTTCCTGTACAATAAGCTTCGTTCACTCCATTAGTACGCATTGCCCTCCATTTGTAATGATCTCCATATAACCAAACCTGCGTAAGATTTTCAAAATTCTTATCTTCTGCGATTTGTTGTTGAGGCAAATGACAGTGATAATCAATAATGGGCATGCTCTTCGCATATTCATGATATAAAACTTCTGCTGTTTTATTCTTCAGCAAGAAATTTTCATCTAAAAAACTTTTCATATAAATTTTTGTTTTATGTTTAGTGATTAAAAACTTTTTCTATAAATGCTACAATAATTTTCTTAAAAATGCAAATATTCATTATTAAACAACAATCTGAATCGGAACATAGTTAATATTTTAATACAACGATTTCACTTTTACACTTCTTAGCATTATTTCCGATCTCTCTTTTAATTATTTAGTAATCTTTTTGCCAACTCTAACTTTAGTTCTTTAATTCCTACAACCGCCAATTCTGCCATTTTTTTTGCCCCATCAGGACTAAAATGAGTATCATCTCTTTTTCCTTGAGGGTAGTTCACATTGCTAGGCTCTACATAATTATAGAGTTTCTTTGATGCTTCATCCCCTAATTCACTAACAACTTTCTTACTTTTTGCTAGCATATCAATGAAAGGAACTTTTAAAGAATTTGCAATAAATGAAATGGCATCAGGATAATTACCATGTGTATCTGTCAAAATTCCCCCTTTAAAAGTGCGCCTTGTTATCGGCGTCAAAAGCACAGGAATCCCCCCTTTTGCTCTTGATTCCAAAACAAATCTTGTCAGATTTGCTTTAAATTCAGTGATTGATGTTCCTACAGCAGGCTTATCCACTTTTTCATCATTATGACCAAACTCTATCAATAAATAATCCCCTTGGTGTATGTTATCAATCACTTGTTTCCATCGCCCTTCATTGATGAAAGACTTTGTACTGCGACCATTCATCGCTTTATTTTCGACAGAAATACTACTATTAAATTGTTTGACAAACTCCATTCCCCACCCCGTCTCAGGAAATACTTTTGCTTCTTTAATTGCCATGGTAGAATCTCCAATCATCCATACTGTAAGTTTCTTTTTTTGAATCACAAATGAAGTAACTACAATAAAAAGCAAACCCAATAACAACTTCCCAAACTTCAAATTAACATCCCTTAAATTCATAAACAACTAGTTGATTAAACAAAATCACTAAAACTTACCCTCCATCAATAACCTTTTACCAAAAACCTATTACCATTCACTTTATACCTTTTACCTATTACCTATGACTTAATACTTCAGCCTTTCCATCTCCACAGCTGCCTGAATAAACATTCCTACGCCCTTAGCGTCATTCTTAATTACTTTTTCACTTAAATAATATTGATATGAACCATCTCTATAGGGTGTTCCACCTAAACCTGCTACACTTACAGTTCCATTCAGATTTACTTGTCCATTAGAATCAGTTTCAATAAACTTATTCAAAATTCCTTTATATCCTTTTTCTGCTATTTTTTTATAATGCTTATCAATAAATCCAAGTCTAACTCCCTTTGCCATTGCATAAACAAACATGCAGGAAGCAGATGCTTCCAAATAGTTACCCTTTGCAGTGGCTTTGTCGAGAATTTGATACCAAACACACGACTTATTATCTTGATATTTTTGAAGGACAATTGTCAAGCGATTAAATATCGCCAATAATTGAACTCTTTTAGGATGATTAACAGGGAATTTCTCTAATACATCTACTAAGGCTGCCGCATACCATCCATCTGCACGCCCCCAAAAGTTTTGAGATAACCCTGTAATAGAATCCGCCCATTTCTCTTTTTTACTTTCATCCCAACCGTGGTATAAAAGACCTGTTTTGGCATCTCGAGCATGATTTTCCATATAAATAAACTGATTGGCAATATCATCGAAGTCGGCATCCTCATGAAACAAAGTAGCATACTCCGTATAAAATGGTTCACCCATATACAATCCATCCAACCACATCTGATATGGATAGCGTTTCTTATGCCAAAAGCCCCCTTCATTAGTTCGAGGTTGCTTTTTTAATTGTTCTCTCAAATTCAATAATGCCTTATGGTATTTATCTTGACCTGTCTTCTGGTATAATAAAAGAACTGTTCTGCCTAATAGAATATTATCAATATTATAATCTTCCTTTTTATACCCTTTAATTGTGCCGTCTTCAGCAATCAATTGATCAAGATAACTTTTCATGTAATTAAAATACTTCGAATCAGAAGTTTGTAACCAAACTCCTTCAATTCCTTTCATAAGCACTCCCCTATCGTAATCCCACTTTACTGAAGAAGCTGTATCAGACCATATTTTCATGGTAGTTGCCGCCATCTTCTGTGACCAAGTCTGTCCGTTTACTTGTGCTGCAAACATTGCGAGAATGCACAAAGTCACAAAGAATAACTTTCTTAAAAACAAAATATTTTCTTTAATGATCATTTATCAACATTTATTAGCTAGAACAAAACTAGTTTGACAATACATTTTTCTCAGACGCCCACTTCTTTTGCCATTTAGGATAACTATTTAAGACCTTCTGCGGTTGATAATTATACCAAGAATACCCATCTCTACGTTCGCGCGTAACCTCAGCAAGGGAGTAAACTACCTTGCTATCCCTATTGCAAAAAATAGGTTTATGTGTAATCAATTCGTAATATCTTGTCCAAATTGGAGGGGCAGAGCTATCAGTTATTACTACTTTATCCGAAGTTGAAATCCTGAAATCTGTCTTCATTGTTGGTGCATCAATTTTCTGTACCCGAGTATTATATATTTTAGAATCCTGAAACCATGACACCACTCCTTGAATAGCATTAATAATTTCCTTAGAAGGATGGTCAATACTCATTAAAAATAGCACCAAATCTGCACTTTCACTGCTACAGATACTTGGTGGTTCAAATTTTCTAGCCCATGCTGGTTGCAAGGTAATTTCATCATGCTGCTGACACCAAGCTGTGAGCTTTCCCCCGTCAACAATTTGAGTTTTGATGATACAATCTAATCCCTTTTCATAGGCATTCTTTATGTTTACTCGATATTGCTCATTTACAAAATCATATTGTGGTTTACCCTCAATAATATCTTTTAGAAGTTTCATTACACCTCCCATTGCTCCATCATTATAAGTAATGTGTTTGCTATAATTATTTTCTATTGGAAAATATTGAGGCCATCCCCCATTATTATATTGTGCTTTTAGGATATAATCTATGCCCTTAATTGCCCCTTCCTTATACTTTTCAATTTTTAGAACTTGATATGCAATTGCTAACGCAGCAATCTGGGTGTAACAGGTGCCATTATCAAAAGTAGTATTTAGGACATCCTTATTATTGCGCAAAGCCTCTTTTTGTTCATCGGTTAAAATAGCAAATACATCATAATTCTTTGCCCATCCGCCATTGTTCTTTTGAAATAACAAGATATTGTCACCTATTTTTTCTACATCTGTAGGTTTATATCGAGGTTTATCGGGTAATGGATTGATGACCCTTTCTTTTTCAAAACCATGATACCAATGATTAAAATTATCTGAGAATGGTGCATAAGCAATTTGATTCAAACTTTTCTTTTTGCTTTTATCCTGTGCAATTGCAGGATTGCCTAATACCAAAAGCAAGACAAATACAATGATTTGAATATGAGCAACTATATATTTTAAACCTAAACTCCTTACTCTCATTGTTTTAAATTAATATGCACAAGCAAATTCTTGAATGTCCCTAATCTGCAAAACTGTTGAGACTACAAATAATAAAATAAATTATCATTCCCCTATCAATGCAGTGCTTTAAGATTTCTCAATATAGCAAAACAACAAATTTTTAAGTGTCAAAAATACTTTTATGCACCTTTTGACTATCCTGCTCTATCCTGCAATATTAATAAATTAATTTCCTGTAAACAATTCCTATTCAACTTTCAGACAATTCAATACTTGAAATTCCTTTCAATTTTATTTGAAATAACTGTACAAATATGAAAAGTCTCAACACATAGTGAGAAACTAGGCGGCTCATGTTTCCTATTTATATAACTTTTAGTAAAGAAAAAAGGCTAACACATAGCCACATAGAAAAATCATAGTTTTTTCTTTTATTTATTGAAAAGGAGGGCACATAGGAATCCTTCTACGAAGAATTGGAAACGCATTTATTGGATGAAGTTTTATAGTGGTGAGAAGTGAAGGGGTTCTGTTTCCTATTTATATAACTTTTAGCAAAGGAAAAAGGCTACCACATTGGCACATAGCCACATAGAAAGGACTATCCTTTTTATATATTTTTTAGTAAAAAGAAGGTCACATAGGAATCCAATGTCGTTAAGTTAAGGGTATTAACCGAAAATTAGAGTGTCAGCCTGAGCCTGTCGAAGGCGCACAAAGAAGGAAAGAACCTTAATTTAGATCGGTTTCGACAATCTGCTAATGACAAGTAGTTTTTTGTTTGAAAATCAATAATGAAAGTTTAAGTTGCTTAAAGCTTCGACGGGCTCAGCCTGACAATTACTCTGATTTTCGGAGAGTATGTAATGTCATTTCAAAAAACTTGAGAAACTATCATTACTGCCTGCTAATGACAAGTAGTTTATTAGTTTGAAAATCAATGATGAAAGTTTAAGCTGCTTAAAGCTTCGACGGGCTCAGCCTGACAATCACCCTGATTTTCGGAGAGTATGCGATGTCATTTCAAAAAACTTGAGAAACTATCATTACTGCCTCAACCTGACAACTGTTTCTTAACTTAACGACATTGCATAGGAATCATACTTCGTAGCATTGGTAAAAATATTAGTGAAAAGATGGTGTCATTGCTTAGGAAGTTGTACGTTATCAGTTATACGTTTTAAGTAAAATGTAACCTACTTCAGATAAAAGTGGCTCAAATTATTTTGAATGCATTCCTTAAGATATTTATTTAATATTGGCAATAAACATTAATTATTGGATATTTTAACTTTTATTTCAAATAAAAACATTCGCCAACTTCAATTACCCTACTTTTGCGTTCTAACGATTTAACGAGGTGACCACTTAGCCTTTTTATTGGATGTATGAATAAATTTAAAAAGGGCTTATGTTTTTCAGTCAAAATATAGCGGAAAATATTTCAATACCTATACAAAGTATATCTTCTAATTTTAGAACTACTCACAATTCACACATTTATGA
>CANCPA010000182.1 GCA_947379895.1 Chitinophagaceae bacterium
ATTCGCAAATACAAAAAAGACAAGTTTTTATGCAGATTTTTTGACTGAATACATAATAGATTACGTTGAAGTCAAACAAATCAAGTAAAAGCGTGTGTTTGAAGTAGTTGTGAATTGTAGTAGAGTCCTATTGCGTAATCTAGGTTTAAAGAACTTAGTGCCTTTGCTACTTAGTTTCTTTGTGGCAATAGAAATAAAAAAAGACAAAAAAACATTTGATTCAATCTATGCGTAAGATGAGTAAATAACTTATTTAAAAGAAAAAAGCTCAACACATAGGAAAAACATAGACTCATAGAAACAACATAACTATTTTATGTTTTATTGAAAAGAAGGTCATATTGAAATGCGGCATAACATGTGTAAATTAAAAAGCCGAAAGCAATTAACTTTCGGCTTTATTTATGCATCAATAATTTCATTAATTAATTCCCTTGATAAGCAACTGCTTTTTGAGTAGAAGTACCTAATCCATCGATTCCCAAACTCACCACATCTCCTGCTTTTAGGTAAACAGGATTAGGCTTTTGTCCTAAACCAACTCCGGCAGGGGTACCTGTTGAAATAATATCACCTGGAAGCAACGTCATAAATTGACTTAAATACGAAACCAAGAAAGGAACATTAAATATCAAGTTCTTTGTACTACCATCTTGATAGGTTTTACCATTAACTGTCAACCATAAACGAAGGTTTTCGGTACTTGGGATTTCATCAGTTGTTGCTAACCATGGTCCGAGTGGAGCAAAAGTATCACAGCTTTTTCCTTTCACCCACTGTCCACCTCTTTCTAATTGAAACGCTCTTTCGCTATAATCATTGTGCAATGCATATCCTGCTACATAGTCAAGGGCATCTGCTACTGATACATAACTTGTTTTCTTGCCAATAATAACGGCTAGTTCAACTTCCCAATCTGTCTTTTCACTTCCTTTTGGAATCACTAAATCATCATTTGGACCAACAAGTGCAGTTGTAGATTTAAAGAAAATAATTGGTTCTTTGGGTAACGCCATATTGCTTTCAGCAGCATGATCCGCATAGTTAAGTCCAATACAGATTATTTTTGATGGACGAGCAATACAAGAAGCCCATCTTTCTGATTTATCAACAACAGGTAGTGATGCCTTATTGGCTTCCATCCATACACTTAATTTATTAATCCCATCATTACCAAAAAAATCTTCAGTAAAATCTTGACCAAAGGCACTAACATCATAACGAATGTCATTTATTACTACAGCGGGTTTTTCACTTCCCACGTTTCCAAATCTTGTAAGTTTCATTTTTTTGTTATTTAATTATTTAATATTGAGGGTAAGGGTTTAAGGGTTAAGGGGGTAAGGGTTTAAGGTTTATGGTTAAGGGTTAAGGGTTTAAGGTTTATGGTTTAAGGTTTATGGTTTAAGGTTTAAGGATATACAACTTTTCCTATTACCATTTACCGTTTACCTTTTACCTTTTACCATTTACCTTTTACCTTTTACCTATCACCTATTACCTTTTACCTATCACCTTTTACCTTTTACCTATCACCATTTACCTTTTACCTTTTACCTTTTACCTATCACCTTTTACCTTTTAACTAATTCCTTACTCTAATTATTCAATGTTGTAAATCCACCATCTATCGGATAATCACAACCTGTTATAAAACCTGCTTCACTACTACATAAATACAGTGCTAGTGTTGCAATTTCCTGAGGTTCGGCCATCCGTCCAATTGGCTGTGATTGTGATAGTTTTTCAAACATTTCTGCTTCTTTACCGGCATAGTTATTCTTCAAAAAGCCATCAACAAAAGGAGTATGTACCCTTGCAGGTGATATGGAATTGCAACGTATGCCTTCCTTAATATAATCACGTGCAACACTCATTGTCATTGCCTTGATAGCACCCTTTGTTGTACTATAAACAAAACGATCGGCAATACCCACATTCGATCCAATAGAAGCCATGTTTACAATCACGCCTCCATTTATACGAAGTTTAGGAATTGAGGCAAATATACAATTGTAAGCGCCTTTAACATTGACAGCCATCACCCTATCAAAATCTGCTTCGGGTGTAGTATCAGCTTTTCCAATATGTGCGATACCTGCATTATTAATTAGTATATCAACCTTATCAATTAATTGGATAGTTGCAACTACTTGTTGTTGATTTGCTACATTACAACTATATGCAAGTGCTTTTCCACCTGCGTTTGTAATTTCATCTACAGTAGCTTTTGCATTTTCTTCACTCAATTCGATAATATGAACTGTTGCCCCTTGTTTGGCAAACAAAATTGACATTGCGCGTCCAATACCACTACCGCCACCTGTAATTACTGCTGATTTGTTATCTAATCTAAACACTTTTTATTTGTTATAAGTTAAAAAATAGTTTGAGTTATGAGTAATAAAAAGAAATACTCATATTTCATAGTTTACAATTCATTGCTTTTAAAGACTTACTCCTCTTTTCCAAGGAATAAAGTCATCCTGATTCAGTAAAACTGCCTTAGGAATAATTTCTCCACTTGCTGCCTTAATACAATATTCAAGAATCTCCTCTCCCATTTGCTGTATAGATTTCTTACCCTCGATGATGTCACCTGTATTAATATCAATAATATCGCTCATTCGAGTTGCTAATTTAGTGTTGCTCGCAACTTTAATCACCGGACAAACAGGGTTACCTGTAGGAGTTCCTAAACCTGTAGTAAATAAAATCAAGGTAGCTCCACTTGCGGCTTTTCCTGTTGTTGCTTCTACATCATTGCCAGGCGTACATACAAGACTTAATCCAGCTTTTGTGGCAGGTTCTGTATAATCTAAAACATCCACCACAGGTGCGGTTCCACCTTTTTTGCAAGCCCCCGCACTCTTGATAGCATCAGTAATTAATCCATCTTTAATATTTCCAGGAGAAGGATTCATGTGAAAACCTGAGCCCACTGCATGTGCAGTAGCATCATAACTACTCATTAAATGAATAAACTTTTTAGCAGTTGGTTCACTAATACACCTATCAATTAATTCCTGTTCTACTCCATTCAATTCAGGAAACTCTGCCAATAATATTTTTCCTCCTAAACCAACAACCAAATCAGCACAATATCCTACGGCAGGATTTGCCGAAATCCCACTAAAGCCATCACTACCACCGCATTTCACACCGATTGTTAAGGCAGAAAGAGGTGCAGGTTTGCGTTCCAATTTATTTGCTTCAATTAAGCCAAGGAAAGTTTGTTTGATAGCATCATTAATTAATTGGGATTCACTTTGCGATTGCTGTTGTTCGAAAATTATAACAGGCTTATTAAATGAAGGATTGTATTCTTTTAAATCATTCACAAAATCAGAAGTCTGAAGATGTTGGCACCCCAAACTTAAAAGTGTAATACCTGCAACATTTGGATGATCTGCATAAGAAACTAGTAGTTTACTTAATATAGCGGAATCCTGACGTGTGCCCCCACAACCACCTTGATGATTTAAAAATTTAATCCCATCGATATTTTTAAAAATACCACGCTTGATTGTGCTGCTTTCAGGCGCAAATGATACATTTGATAAATCTTCACCTTTTTGGTAAGCTTCTATTAATTGCTTTGTATAGCTTTTATATTTATCCGTTACTGCATAACCCAACTCGTTGTGTAATGCTTCTTTTATAACATCCAAGTTTCTATTTTCACAAAAAACAGTTGGAATAAACAACCAATAATTTGCCGTTCCAACCTTACCATCATTACGATGATAACCATTGAAGGTTCTTTCTTTAAAATGAGAGGTATCAGGGGCTGTCCATTGATAGTTCGACTCTCTATAAAAATAAGGATCTGCCGCATGTTTAGTATTTTCAACATTCATACGATCACCTTTTTTTACATCGTATTGAACTTTACCTACTAAAACACCATACATATAAATGGGATCACCCTTTACCATGTCGCTCATGAAAAACTTATGTTTTGCATCAACATCTTCATTCAAAACATAACGTTCACCATTAAACTCAACTTCCTGATTCTTTTTCAAATCAGTCAATGCAACTAATACATTGTCTTTACTTTCAATTTGTATTACTAAATGTGGCTTATTCATATAATTTAAGTGCGGCAAATGTAACCGCTTTTACTAAAAAAGAAAGCTCTCCGCAGAAGAGGAAAGCTTTATCCAATAATCAAAACACACCTATGAAAAATGAAAACTTTATTTAAACAATTTTAACTAGCAAACAATACATCTTTGATTGATAATTGCAGGACACAAAAGTAAATGTATTAACAATGTGATATTTATGTTAGCTTAACAACTTTACGCACTATTTTACCCTATTTTTGCGCTATTATTAAAAAAGAGCGTTTATATATTGCGAATAATGTAGAAATAGTGGTTTTTAATTGATGTTTTACTCATTTAAATAATCAACTAATTTTATCACTATTCAATTACAAGAAATAATTATTAACTATTATGAAACCTAAATTACTAAAGATTTATGTTAATCCTGCACATTCGTTTAGCAGCAGATACGAGCGTGTTCCCTTCTTTTATAATGAGTGGCATTATCATCCCGAAATAGAGTTGGTATATATTGAAAAAGGGACGGGTACACAATTTATTGGAAATGACATTGATCATTTCAATGCAGACGATATGGTATTAGTAGGTAGTAATTTGCCACATCTTTGGAAATGCGATGCTGCGTATTTTAAAAAAGATAGTCAACTTTGGGCTGAATCAAATGTATTACATTTCCTACCCGATATTTTTGGAGATAAGTTCATGCATCTACCTGAAAACAAATTAATTCTCGATTTACTTGAAAAGGCAAAGCATGGCATTAAAATTTCGGGCGAAACTAAGGACATTGTCTTTAAACAATTACAAAAGTTACAAATAGCAAAGGGGGGAGAAAGGCTATTAATATTATTGGAGATACTTTATATCCTTTCTACTTCTACGGATTTACAATTAATTACAATTAACAACATGCAACATCCGAGTACTGCAAAAGAAGGAGAAAGGATGAATGCTGTTTTTCAGTATTTAGTAGCAAATTTCAATAAAAATATCACTTTGGAAGATATTGCAGCACAGGCTAATTTAAGTCCGAATGCATTCTGTAGGTTTTTCAAAGTAAGAACTAAGAAGACATTCTCTCAATTTTTAATGGAAATGCGGGTAAGTCATGCATGCAAGTTATTGACTGAAACCGAAAAAAGTATTAGTATTATTTACAGTGAATGTGGATTTAATAATTCCTCTCATTTCAATCGATATTTTAAACAGATAAATGGAATTACCCCTTTGGAATATCGGAAAAAGCATTGGAATATGTAAGAAAGTACACTTGATTTGTTCACTTTAATCTAAATTGACTTATAACTTCTAACCAAAAATTATTAACCCGCTTTTTTGGTTGAAGAATAGTCAACTAATATCGATTTGTGATAATATCAATGATTAAATATTATTATTCCTTTCCTTCAACTCTTATTCCTAACATCTTCTGCTGATAATCGGGAAGCATTGCCTTGTGATTCAATATAAAAGTTGCAGGTTTCTTTTCCGAAAAAAAGGATGCATTAATCAAAGGTTGCCCTTGTAATATTATATCAATATTACCCTCTTTTTGACGTGCTATCATATATAACTTACTTAAAGAATTGAATACAGTCTGACCGTCTCTTTTAATATAACTACCGTACGCTACAAAATAATCTGATACCTCATTTACAGACACTTCTTTTTTACCTTGAGGATAGGTAATACCTAACAAATAAGCATCAGTTTCCCATCCATTAAATGTATTAATACTATTCAAATGCATGATGTGACCATCTGCTAGCAAGTTTAAATATAGTTCAGTGACTTTTCCATCCTGTGTAATTTTCACACCATTCATTGTTTCGCTATGCAATCTTTCGATGATTGGCAAATCCTTGTCATTAGCAGAATCCTTTAAAATAATGGCCGTGATAAATTTGGTTTGACGAACTTCCTGAGGGTATTCGATTGAGTAGTGTATTTCGGTAGGATGGAGTTCGTCTCTAGCTTTTGGCGCTGTGATTTCGACAAGCTTCATCTTTTCGGGAAAGTCATGTTCCCATCCTGTTTGTACTAAAGTCTCGGGGAACAAGGGTCTAACTAGAACGGCAGACTTATTTTGAACAATACTAATATCTCCTCCAATCTTTTTAGCTGCTCCACCTGGATGCAATAGCCATGAGAACTTGCCTGTTTCATAGCCTTTTACATCATCGATAATTAATATTACCTTTCCCAACCAAATAAAATGACGGAAGTTTCTAGCAAAATTAGCAGCTGTAGGACCTTGGGCATTCGCCTGTATGTATTTCAAATTACCTGCATCCATTAATTGATTTAACTCACCCCGTATAGGCGAGCCGTTATATTCTTGTTCTTTAGGTTGTGCCTTTCCGTTGAACAACACGACATTATGAGCTTCGCTTTGACAGAAATATTGAGCATATTCCTTCGAACCATACCAGCTATTTCCTCCATCCTTTATGATATCCTCTCCTTTGTGAAATAGAATAAAGGAACTTGCATCTGCATGAGAATGATTCCAAGTATAACCACACTTTACCCCCAACATAGTTGCATTTTTATCCCAAGAATTACGCATCATACCCCAATCCATATCTTCAAAGAGAGCTGATTTGGGTAAATTAGGAACTTCAGGAACTTTTGACATATCAGGTTGATAAACTAAGCCAATAGGGGTGTTTGGAGATAACCCTTCCCTGTTTTGACCATTAGAAACCTGATTGAGGTACCACAGATTATTTGGACTTTGATAGCCTAATGCCTGCAAAAGTTTGATAGGTCTATCGGCAGAAGTAGTAATATTTCCATCTCCAAAATTCAACGAATAAACAGGTCCTGTTCTAGGATAGGCAACTTGCAGAAAGAAGTCGGACATTTTCTTTAAAGTAGGAGGTTCAGGTTGCTTTTTATTGGGGAATGCGTTTGTATAGGCAAGACGAAAAAACAGGTATTCAGAAATACCAAAGGCAGCATAGTTTACACTTTCATACATACCTCCACTCCTATCCATTGAACGAGGTTTAGATTGTAATTCATCACCGGCGAAGTTCATCCATTCTTCCGAAGCCTTTGCTACCGTCTCAACCCAATTAGCTGCACGACTATCTTCATTAATGATTGATAAAGAGGCAATTCCTGCCATATCAACACAGCAACTCCACCAATTATGCCCCATCGAATTGAGGGAATGTATACGAGTACCTGGCAAAACCCAATCGTTCAAGGCAGGCAATATACCCATCCTAATTACGCCGTCAACGATTGTCTTCCTATCTTCTTTTGACAAATAATCATAAATGACATCATAACCCTTTGCTACAATTCTACATTTATTAGCAGTCTGCAAGTCGGAATTCCAAGCTGGAGAACGATTTTGCATCTCCTCATTAATCCAAGTCTTTTGAGTACATAATTTCAATAAAACAGACTTTACCTTATCGGCATATTTAGTTTCGTTTGTTACCAAATAAGCAAGTGACAGGTAATCGATATTTTCTGCAGCATCCCCTTTTGTTAGCAAGTTATTGGCTTCGGCAAGGATTGAGTTCCAATTATTGCTGATACTAGTATCCGATTTGATACGTTCTTTTAAGATATTGACCTTAGTTGGTGTAAAATACAAATAAGGATGCTTAAGCGTTATCTGCTGCCCATATACTTTGATTGAAAAACTTATAGTTAATATGTATAAGGTTACTACAAATAACCTAAATACTATTTTATTACACCTACTTAAATTGCTCATCACTTGTATTTTAATATTAATAACCTATTTAAAATCAACTTATAATTCAATAAGATTTATCTATCCAAAAAATTTTTCATATATCAGGGAAAACAACAGACTCGATATACAATTCCTTATTGAATGTGCATTCGGACTTCAATATTAGTTAACCGTTTAATTATATTTTCATTTTTTTACTTTTGTTAATAAAAAAAGTTCACAAGTTAAATACTTTGAACAAGTTTTTCAGGTGATTTTATGATAGAGATAATATTATTATTCACTCCATTTTTCAAAATAGAAAAATCAATAACTCACGGACAAAAGTTGAATAAATCACTTAACTAGTCTTGACATATAGGCAAATAAGGCATAAAGTAAAAAACATATTGGGTAAAAAGAGTTACACTTTAAGGACACTAGAATCCTAATCATTCACAAAATATTAAAAAATAATTCTTTAACCTAATTGAGCTTTCTCTGTTCTCCTTGAGGTAAAGGCGGTTCAGGACGTGAACCAAATAACTTGTTATAAATAATTTTTTCATCAAGAGAGATCATTTTTCCCGGTTGCAAATCACCTAATACTATTTTTTCAATTCTATTTCTGATTAGCCGCAAGGTAGGAAACCCAATTGAAGCTGTCATTTTACGGACTTGTCGATTCTTTCCTTCATTTAAAACTAATTTTATCCAAGGGGCAGGAATTTCTTTTCGGAATCTAATTGAGGGATATCGTTCAGGCACAATTGGAATATTATCAAATAGTGTTGCTTTACAGGGCATCGTATGATATTGTTTACCATCCACATTAATAATCACTCCCTGCTGAATTTCCTGCAATGCCTTTTTGGTTACTGCCCCATCTACTTGTGCCCAATATTCTCTTTCATGGTTAAATTGTGGATTTAATAATTGGTGATTCAAACGCTTATCATTGGTTAATATTAATAATCCTTCACTATCAAAATCAAGTCTGCCTACAGGATAAACATCCTTTGGAACATCAAAATAGTTTGCAAGTGTCTCCTTACCTTCAACAGCTGAAAACTGTGAGAGCACTAAATAGGGTTTATAAATAATAAAATAATGCATCAACGTTATTAATAAATGAGTTTTATGAGTTGTACGTTTAAAGTTATACTTTTTGCGTGTTAAGTTGTTGTAAGCGACTAATTTGATAATCTACATTTTGCATTATTAGGTAGCAGCAGTTAATATTACTATTATTGTTACCTAATTTTCAGACAATAAATCACACAGATAAAATCAAATATATGATGAAAAGGGTTAACCCGAATTGAAAAAAGTAGCCGTTTCATCAAATATGGTAGGCGAATCATTAAATATTACAAGTGAACTGCCATTTTTGGTATGCTAACCGCCATTAATGGTAAGTGAAGAAACAATAATGGTTGCCGTATGAATGTTTTAGCTTTGTGAATGATCATTTATTATAAGTGAATGGTCTTAAATGGTTACCGTATGTTCATTTTAAAGAGGTGAATGTATATTTTAAGGAGATGAATGTTTTTGGAACAACTATCTGTTACCATTTTCTAATTTAATCACCTCAAGTAAGTTCAAATATTACAAAAAATGATTACCACATAGTGACAAATTAGGTGGCAGATATATCCTATTTATATAACTTTCAGCAAAGAAAATAAGATACGAATAGGTACATAGACACATCTTTATTGATAGTTTAAATGCTACGCTATTTATTTAAAATATTATCTATGGAGGAGGCATTCAAATAAAATTAAACCTTTCAGACTGATGCAGTCTTTCAAATTTTTGCTATGAACAGAAAATTCATTCTCGTTTGATGAAATTAAATGAACCTACAACTCATTTAGAGTATTCCTGAGTAAGGACATTATAAAGATTTTATTGTATCCACTAAACTTGATGAACTGCCAAGAAACGAATACTCAATAAGAGAAAAACTTTTATCCAACTAAAAAACAAGTCAAAAACAGTAGTGCATATTTATTTTAATAATTAGGCAGCATTACTTGGAATAAAATCATCTTTGCGTTCAATTGACAAATAATCATGTCTGATTTGCTTTCATATTGGGAATAAATTTTAAAACAATTGAATCACTTTAAAGGAT
>CANCPA010000183.1 GCA_947379895.1 Chitinophagaceae bacterium
AATGAGTCTGAACTAAAGGATTTACTAAATATAAGTGTAGTAAGTACAGATTTTAAACAGATTGGACAAAAAGCAGCAGAATTAATATTAGAAGACAAGAATTGTTTGATTAAGAATCCTTGTACAATTATTAATAGAGGTTCGATCTAAACGTAAATTGGATAGTTGTAACTAATACGTCTTACGTTGTATGTGTAAACTATAAAAATATAGTACAGTTAATTACAAATTTTAATTCTTAATGATTACAAAGTAAAAATAAAAGAGTCGCCTGATAATTAATCATCAGGTGACTCTTTTTTATTCCAAAACAATTTCAACTATTTATTACGCTTTAACTTCTTTGAAGCGAAGCCAATTCCTGAAGCTGCTAAAATCAAGCTCATCCCACCATCAAAAGGAACTGTAGGACCGTCAGCAGTGACGCCAACATTACTACCCTGATTGCCTGGTCCTGGATTAGGCTGTGCTTGTAATTTGTTAGATACAAATACTATTAGCATCAATACACTTACAACTTTTATTATCTTTTTCATTTGTACTATTTAAATTTTTACTAACAAAACTAAGCAAAGTCAGGAAATATATCTTCCCTGACTTGCCTAATTATTTTATTTTACTTCAATTTTAGATTGATAAGAAACACCATTTGAATTACTTACACGAACAGTATACGCCCCTGTTGCCAAATGACTGTTAATAGACAATTGTTCTGAAGTGCTTCCTCCAACATGAGTAATTGATTTCTCTACCACTTTAGCACCTAATACATCGTACACTGTAATAGTGTATTTACCAGCCTCCAAATGATTGATACTAACGTTTAGTTTAGAACCAACTAATGGATTTGGATACACTGCAATACTTGCAACATCGTTGCCAACATTTACAGTTGCCACATTACTATAACTAACTGTACCATTATTGCTTACAACTTTAATACGATAATAGTTAGTTCCAGTAACAGCTTTTGTATCAGTTACACTATAAATTGAACCATTATTTGCTTGAACTGAAGCAACATTTAAGAATGATGCCCCATCAAGTGAATGTTCTACAACATAGCTAGCAACATTTGATTCTCCAACAACACTCCAATTAACTTGAACAGCACCTGCTTGAGAAATTGCAGACAGCTTAATATCTGATACTGGTAGTGTATTATTGCCAAATACAACACTATAACGATTTGCAAATTTAGCCGCATCAGACGATGCAGTCATAAATGAGATTGATGTATTATTACCTGACAAAAGTGTTTTTGTATTTAATACATTGTCTTTCAAATAAGCTTGTAAACCATTAGCACTAAATTGAGACACATCTAACCGAATAGAATAAGAAGTACTAGCACTTAAATTGTATAAATGGATTGGGAATACATCACTTGTTGAAGGCAATACAGTACCATTAATACAAACATCTTTAGCACCAATAGTAAAGGCAAGATTTTCGCCTCCATTAGGGAACTTGATTGCATCTTCATTACCTAAAGAAGATGAGAAGTTACTTCCAAATGCAGTTACAGCCCCATCAACATTTGTTCCATTCTTAAATAGACCTGCAGAAATCCTATTAACAGTAGTAGCACCAAAGATTGCAGTTTTACCCTGCGAAATATCTTTAGACGACTCAGAAAACACCAATGAAGGAGAAGCAGTACTATTTTGAACAAAGAAAGCTTGTCCAGGTTGCAAATAAGCATTAACTACTGACTTACTAAATGTATTGCTTGCTCCTGAAGAAGGATTATAAGCTACAAATACGGTATAACCATTATTAGTAAAAGTTGGATCATTATACCAATAACTATTATTTATACCTGTACTTGCACTAACAACAGCACTCCAAGAAACAGGACTAACGTAAGGATTTGCAATAAAACTATAACTATTAGCACCGCTTGTTAATGCATTAGTAGTATTCAAAGTAACAGTACCTGTTACCAAGTTACCCTTTGCACGTATAGTTGCAGCAGTATTAAATTGAAGTTGTTGTTGTAAATTACCAGTTCTGTCACCTCTAACCAATACACGATAACCTTGATAAGGGTTAAGGTTATTTGCTTTTGTAGAAAGTACAGAATCCCATGTATTGTTAGTGTAAGTGAACAAAGAATGGTTACCTGTTAAAGAATAATCAAATCCAGTTACAGGGTCTGTACCCACAGTTCCACCTTGTTTACCAGTGATTTGAATACCATAGCCATTATTACTTGTACCATTTTCTTGCCAGTTAGAATAAATACTTCCTGCATTTGCTACTTCAGGTCCCAAATCTCTATAAGTGCGCGAACCACTAGGAATAAATCTTTCTACAGTAACAGTACCACTAATAGTCCCTGTATTACCACTTACTCCCACAGGAGCAACGACCGCAGTGTTTGTAATACTTGTAGATTTCAAGGTGATATTACCATTAGTAGTCAACTGACCACTTTGCAATGTAAGTACTCCAGTGATACTTTGCAAATTGCTACCTGCGGTAACAGTCGCTCCTGCGGAATTATTAACTGTCAAATTTGTAACAGAACCTATACCAGCAACTGACTGAGCTGTAGTGCCACCCAAGACTATTGTACCAGCAATATTGCTGTTATTTGTGAATGCATTTAATACAGATAATGATGAGCTTAGAGAAACTGCACCTCCAGAATTAATTGTTAATCCAGGCACTGAACTAGCTGCAATAGTTAGTGTTGTTCCACTGTTAACTGTCAAAACAGTCTTACCCAATGTTGTAACAATACCAGCAGAAGAAGTGTTAGTAGCTGTATTTGTAAATGTTTGTGAACCGTTCTTTTTAAATACAATTGCAATACTATCTGTAGCAAGAACATTTGAAGAAATAGTACCCGCATTACTGAAATTACCATTCAACATATTAATAGTACAAGAAGATGCACCACTTCCTTTATTGAAATAATATGCACTTCCAGAACCCACAGTAAAATTACCACCAACATTATAAATGGCATAACCCTTACTTCCACTTCCATTAGTATGTACAATTGAGGAACCACTAATACTCAGATTACCATCTATAGTAATCGTATTTGGAGCACCTGCAGTCATACCTAAGAATCTCAAAACACCTGTCCCAGTACTTGCGATAGTCAGATTACCGAAAATATGCGAATTATTAAATATTGGGCCAGCACTTGCAGTAGTTTGAGATGGGCAGTTCCAAGTAACATTATAAAAACTAGAACCAGACATAGTTAGACCCGTACCAACAATTCCAGATACTAATAATGTAGATCCAGTTCCCCATGTTGCCAAAGGAATAGTACCACCATTTATATTATGTTCGAAAGTGCTACCTGAACCAGAAACATTTAGAGTCCCTAGGTTAGTAAAAGAGCCACTATTTTTAAAATATCCATTAACATTTAATGTTGCATTTGTATTACTATTGTTAAATGAACCACCTGCCAATACGGTACAGTTAGCTGCAGAGCCAACAGTTAGTGTGCCTTTCGGAGCTATAACTAAAGAACCAGTAGAAGCTGTAGCAGTACCAATTGTTAAAGTGGTAGATGAAACAGTCAACCCTGCATTTCTACTACTGTCACCAATTACTAAAATAGTACCAGCACCAGAAAATGCTGTACTTGTTCCCATCCTGTTAGCCGTACCATTTACCAAATAGAATGTAGTATGTGCACCAGCAAAATTTGATGGGTGCATACCAGTTCCATCTGTATTATCACCCCAACTACTTAAAATTGAGATATCACTATTCGAAATATTGTAATAAGTAGGGTATGAGATAGTTTGTGTACCACCAGAAGATACAGTTCCTGAAATATTGGCATTAAGTGCGAAAGTTAAATTACTAGATGTAATTGAATTTGCTGTGAGCGTATGTCCTATTGTAGCAGAATTAGAAACATCTGTTGTAATCCAGAAATATCCTGTAGTACCACTTACAATCGTTCTTGATAAAGAGAAAGTAATAGGACTTGTTACTAATGCAGTACTTACAGTAGACAACAAGGTAGCGCTACTAAATGTATTAGTAGAAGTATAATATAACTTATAGTTTACCAATTCAGATGCAGTCAAACCTAATCCTGCTGTGATTGGCAGTCTAATACTAGTTAAAGTTGCAGAATTACCACTTGCAGCTACAGAAAAATTAATCAATTGATTATCAGATGAACCTGGGAAAATATTACCGGAAGAAACTGTTGTGCTAGTTGCAATCACAACATTAGCAGTAGAAGCTACAGTAATAGTACCTGACTTAGAAGCTGTAGGAGAACCATCGGTTAACACAGTGTAACCATAAGTACCTGCAACAGAAGCAGTACCAGAAATGGTAACTACATTATTTACTAAATCTAAATCAACAGTAATACCAGTCGGTGCAGTTGAACTATTAGAAGTACCAGTCCAACTTACAGAGGCCGTAGTAGCTGATCCACTAAACTCGTAAGTAATATCAGTAATTGCAGTTGTAGTATTAACAGATTGAGCATCTGTACCAGGATCACTAGTCAAAGCCAAAGTAGCAGCACTAGGAGGACCTACTGTAAATGTAGACGGACTAATTATATCAGTATTATTAAGTGTAGTCGTATAATTTGGATTAGAACCTGAGGTACTACTGTTATCTAAAGCTGTACCCCAAGAAGCGGCAATTAAGCTATAAACCATTCCTGCTTTTTGAGCAGTAGCAACTGCATCTGTAGTACTAACCCAAGGGAAAGAAATGACGGATGAATTTGCAGTTACACCACCAATAGTCCACATTGCCTTCAAACTGTTTGTTAGCGCAGGTGAAATTGCAGCCACTTTTACTGTTGGGATTTCAGCAGAAGGTGTGATAATAACCGGATTATAAACACTTACATTATAACCAACAGGATATGTATATGCAGTACTGAATGCAGCAGTTGAAGTTACATAACCAACACCATCAGTTATAATATGTTTGCTAGCACTAGGCGTTCCAGCAACTGAATGAGAAGCAGATAATGCTAAATTATTACTACCCAAAGTTAATTGTCCACTTGTCAAAGCCAATGTACCATTTACGGAAGCGTTACTACCTAAAGCAACACCATTTGAAGTATTGATTGTTAAATTATTCAATACAGATGCAGTAGTAGGTATTTCAGCACCTGTTGTAATTGAAGATCCGTTTTGTGTGTAAGCAACATTTACTGCCGAACCAAAAGTAGGTGCTGAAGCAATTGTACCTGCCGAACGAGAAATAGTAGCACTGTTACCAAGTGTTAATGCTGAGGCGTTAGCTAAAGAACCTGAAGTTAAATATACAGTACCACTTACAGAAGTTGAACCACTTATTGTTACACCTGCACTATTATTAATCGTCAGACTCGCCGCATTTGTTAACAAAGCACCAGTTACTTGCGCACTACTTCCACTAAAGATATAGTTAGCTGCAGGATCAAGAGTTTTAGTGGTTGACAAGATGTTACCATTAATACCTGAAGTACTTGTTGTTTGTAAAGTTGCACCGGCATTTAAATTAAACACCCAAGCAGTACCAATTGTGTTAGTACCAATATTTAAAGTAGCTCCTGAAGCAACTGTTAATATTGGAGCTGAAATAATAGTCAAAGAACCCGTATTTGTGTATGTTTGAGCAGTTACCCCATTAAATACAATTGCAGCACTATCAGCAGCAGCATTAGAGGAAATTGTAGCAGCATTATTAAAATTACCAGTGAGATTAATCAAACAAGAAGTATGTCCACCTCCAGAATTGAATATGAAACTACCTGCAAGAACTTTAAAATCTCTTCCAACATTTATTATCGAGTACCCTTTTCCAGAACTACCATTTGTTGTCAATAATGCAGAAGCACCATTAACAATTAAATCCTGACCAATCGTAATTGTTGATGCGACACCAGCAGTAATTGAATAAAATCTTAGTTGTTGACCACCAGTATTATTAACAGTAAAGGAACCTGGAATTGTTTTTCCACTCCAGTTTAATGCAATAGTACCTGATTGACTAGCACAATTCCAAGTGTAATTGTAAAATGATTGTGAGTTATTACCAGGTATTGCTGTTGTAGAGCCACTTACGACAGTAGTAGAACCTGTATTCCATGTTGCTACAGGAAGACTATCCGTAGAGTTATCTTCGTAAGTACCGTTTACAATAAAGTTTGTTGAAGCTGTAATACTATTCAAGATACCGCTATTTAATAAATACCCGTTTATTGTTAATACTGCATTAGCATTAACAACTAAAGTTGAAGCAGAACCAATTGTTAGTGTTGTACCTATTGTAAACCTAGTCGCTGTAGTACCATCACCAATGTTTAAAATAGATCCAGAACCAGTAAAGGTTGTACTTGTACTCAATGTATTACCACTTGTACCATTATACAAATTATAAATTACATTTGGGTTACTGAAATTTGAAGGATGTGTCCCAGTTCCATTTGAGTTAGTACCCCAATTACTTAATTGAGAAACATCACTATTGGCAACATTATAATAAGTTGGATAGACAATTATTTGAGTTCCACTAGCATCAACTGTTCCAGAACCACTTACATTTACAGAATATGTAAGGTTAGAATAACTAATTGCATTAGACGCAATTGTATGAGTTGAAGTTGCACTAACAGCTACATCAGTTGTAATCCAAAAATATCCAGTAACTCCACTATTAATAGTTTTAGAAAAACCTGTAAAACTTATTGGAGTTGATGCTAAAGAGGCACTAACAGTTCCTAAAAGATTGGATGTATTGAAGGTATTTGATGTAGTATAATATAATTTATAATTTAACAAATCAGCAGAAACTAAACCACCTCCAGTAGTAATTGGCAAACTAAATCCTGTAATTGTAGTAGAAGCAGAAGTAACTGAAACAGCAAAATTAGCAATAAAGTTTCCTGTAGATCCACTTAAAATATTTCCAGAACTTATTGCACTAATTGCCGAAAGTGATACATTAGCAACAGCCTCAACTACAAAAGTACCTGTCAATGTTGCTGCAGGAGATCCCCCAACTGAAGTTACAGTATATCCGTAATTTCCTGCTACACTTGCAGTACCAGAAATGGTGACACTTCCTGTTGTATTAACAGTAATACCAGTAGGAGGCATATTCGCATCAGCAGTCCCTGTCCAAGTTACAGAGGCACCTGTTGCAGCACCACCCCAATCATAAGTTATAGTATTAATAGGGGTAATAGTATTTACAGATTGAGAAGTAGTTCCAGCATCACTTGTTAATGAAATTGTTGGAGCCACATTTGGACCAATAGCAAAGGTTGAAGGATTTGAAATAGAAGCACTAGGATAAGAAGTAGTGTAAGATGTGGAACTTCCAGAAGTACTTGAAGCTGGTATACCATTCCATTCAGATCCACTATAGTTAAATAAAATCCCACTAATTGGTGCAATTCCTGTTGCATCATTTGTCGTCTTCCAAGGGAAAGCAAGGTTTGTTGAAGAAGATGTCAATCCTCCAATCACCCACATAGCTTTTAAACTATTAGACATAGAAGGAGAAATAGACTTTGCTTGTACAGTTGGAATTTCTGCACTAGGAGTAATTGTTACGGGATTATAATTAGTTGCATCGAAACCCACTGGAAAAGTATAAGCTGTGTTAAAAGTAGCAGCAGTAGTAACATATCCAGAACTAGCAGTGACAATATGATTTGATGTGCCAGGAGTTCCTGCAACAACATTTGAAGCATTTAGTATAAGATTGTTATTATCCAAAGACAAATTTCCACTTGTTAAAGTCATTGTACCATTTACGGTTGCTGATGAGCCTAAAACAACACCATTTGAAGAATTAACAATTAAGTTGTTTAAAACAGAAGAACTAGTTGGCAATTCTGCACCTGTAGTGATTGCAGTTCCATTTTGCGCATAAGTTACATTCACTGCAGTTCCAAAAGTAGGTGCTGTAGCGATAGTACCTCCTGAACGATTAATGCTAGCACTATTACCTAAAGTCAAAGCAAAGGCTCCTTGACTCAATGCCCCACTTGTTAAAGTAAGAGTTCCAGACAAACTAGTTGCTCCACTCAAAGTAACTCCTGTACTATTATTAACAGTTAAGTTACTAGCACTTGTCAACATAGCCCCAGTTACCTGTGCACTACTACCATTAAAAATGTAGTTTGCAGTAGGTGATAAATTAACAGCTCCACTAGTGGTTATGTTAGCATTAATACCTAAAGTATTACTAGTTTGTAAAGTAGCACCAGAATTAAGATTAAAAATAAAAGGAGCTGCTATTGTGTTATTACCAATATTTAAAGTAGCTCCACTATTTACACTCAATCTGAAGTTAGTTAATGTATTCGAAGTATTTCCAGTATTAGTATATGATTGTATACCACTTCCAGCAAATACAATTGCACAGCTATCTCCAGCTGCATTTGAGGATAGACCATTTGCAACACTACTTGTATTTGTAAAACTAGAACCATTACCAGTTAAGTTAATTACACAAGAAGTTGCACCAGATCCTCCATTTAATTTATATAGTCCATTAAGTAAATTTAAATTACCACCAACATTTATAATTAAATATCCCTTTGTTCCACTTCCATTTCCATAAACGGCTGCTGTTGTACCATTAATTGTAAAATTTCCACCTATTGTGATTACACTAGCAACTGAAGCCGTAGGATTAATTAACCTTATTGCTTGACTATTAGTATTTAATATAGTTAGATTGCCCCCAAATTGTTTATTCTGCCATTGTGGAGCTAATGCAGATGTTTGTCCAGCACAATTCCAAGTTAAATTATAAAAGTTTTGAGAAACGTTTGTTGGAACCGCTCCTGTTGCACCAGTAATTTGAACAGTTGAACCAACACCCCAAGCTGATAATGGAACAGTTCCAGCAGCACAAGCATGAATATAATTACTTTTAGTACCATAAAATGCAATTGTCGATGCAGTAGCACCTGAAATAGCAGTTGCGTTATTATTAGTCAGTGTACCAGCTATATAAACGTTACTAGAAGAGATCGCTAATGCTCCAGTTGTTGAAAGCGTTAAACTCCCATATATACTTGCACTATTTGCTGTTACATACAATTTGGCACTTGAACCAATTGTAAGTGTAAATCCATTATTTATCGTTAAAGCTGTTGAACCACCTGAAAAGGTTGTTTGCAAACTATCACCAATTACAAAAAATGAACCTGCTCCAGAAATCGTTAGATTTGCTCCCATTGTTGCAGATGTTCCAAATAAGTAAAAAGTATTACCTGCTGTTGTAAAAATGGCAGTAGATGACTGTTGAGTACCTGTTACTGCATTTGCAGCAAAACCTGTATACCAGTTTCCAATAGTAGATGGATCTCCAGTGCAATAATAGTTTGTAGCAAAACTTTTTGTGGCAAAAAGTCCCAAACAAAGCATCATCACAACAAAAACCTTTTTAAGTCCCAGCCTTCCGGTGGGTGCATCATTAAGATGCGAATTTGTAACCCGTAGGTTGTTCATAACTGACAGCATAGTCGTGTTTTTTTTCATATTTCCGGTGTATTTATTATAAAAAGAGTCTAATAATATTAAAAAGCAATGCTATTATTTTTTCATTTTGCAACCTATTATCATATAGCCTAATCATTAAATTAAGAGAGATTTCACTCTTAAGCTTATTTTTAAAGATTGCCAAAATTAAAGGACAGTACATGACAACCATCCTGCACCATCCTGCAAAGTTGAAAACTTTAAAATAGATAAAATCACCGTATGAATAAAAAAAATGACAACGTTCCCGAATCAAATCTTCTTTCATCACAAAATGTTTCATTTTGCAGAATAATGTTGATAACAAAAACGAAGTATTATTTATTTTGCTTACTAAATAGTGGAGAGTTCAGACTCCATTCTTTTCTATAAGGGAAAAAGATTTCC
>CANCPA010000184.1 GCA_947379895.1 Chitinophagaceae bacterium
TAGAAAAAATTGGGAACAATTTGCAAGTGAATGGGAATGTGATAGAAATAGATGGGACAAATCAATTTTTGTTACCAGGATGTATCGACGACCAAGTTCATTTCAGAGAACCTGGATTGACTCATAAAGCAAATATCTATTCGGAGGCTAAAGCGGCTGTTGCAGGTGGTGTAACGAGTTTTATGGAAATGCCAAATACAAATCCACCCACTTTTACGCAGGAGCTATTAGAAGAAAAATATGCTATTGCAAGCAAGTCGTCACTTGCCAACTATTCCTTTTATATGGGTACGGGCAACGATAATTTAGAAGAGGTTTTATTGACGAATGAAAAGAAAGACAGGGTTTGTGGTGTAAAGATATTCATGGGTAGCTCGACAGGAAATCTTTTGGTGGATAATCCTTTAGTTTTAGGAAGGATATTTGAAGGCAGCGAATTATTGATAGCTACACATTGTGAAGAAGAAAGTATCATTAAAGCAAACCTTCAAAAGTTAAAGGAACAGAAAGGAATATTAGACCCTTCCGACCATCCCATTATTCGCACTGACGAGGCTTGCTTTGAAAGTTCATTTAAGGCTATACAATTAGCAAAAAGACACAATAGCAGGCTTCATATTCTTCATATCACCACTGCAAAGGAATTACAATTGTTTGGAAATATGCTTCCTTTGGAAGATAAAAGAATCACTTCGGAGGTTTGCATTCATCATCTTCATTTTACTAGTGATGATTATGCTTCTCTTGGCAATCAAATTAAATGTAATCCTGCCATAAAGGCTCCTTTCAATAAAGCAGCTTTGTGGGAGGCTCTCATCGATGATCGGTTAGATGTAATTGCTACTGACCATGCACCTCATACTTGGAATGAGAAAAATGAACCCTATGAAAAGGCACATGCAGGTTTGCCATTAGTGCAGCATAGTCTTTCACTGATGCTATCTTATGTTCAGCAGGGAAAAATTAGCATCGAGAAAGTCGTTGAAAAGATGAGTCATAATGTGGCAACTTGCTTTGAAATAAAAGAAAGAGGATTTATTAGAGAAGGATACTTTGCCGACCTCGTATTAGTGGATATGAACAGCCCTTTAACTGTTTCAAAAGAAAACATCTTGTATAAATGCGGTTGGAGTCCTTTGGAAGGGATTAAAATGCCTGCAAGTGTCACTCATACTTTTGTAAATGGGCATCTTGCATTTTCAAATAATCAATTTGACGAATCAATATTGGGGGAGAGGCTTTTGTTTGATAGGAGATAAAAAAATTGGTTCATTAAGCGTTAAAAAGAAAGGAAAGCAATAAATAAAAAGGATCTTAATTGCTTTGATATTTTAAGTGATTCAATATTTTAATAGTAATAATGATTTATTGAATTTTGAACACATTAAGTAGACCGTACTTGTAACTTGTAACTAATAATCTTTCATTTCTCATTATCTGTTTTAGATTACTATCAATAAGTAGTCTCATATTTTCAATAAGCTTAAGTTTATTATAAAAAAAAGGTCTTGTATTGGAATTTAATACCCGCTTATTGTGAATATGTAAATGCTTGACATCGATTTTGAATACTTATAGATAATTATTGAATACTTATTACCAATAAGAACTCACCTATTTCAAAAAAGCTAATGCTTATTTAAAGGTGTTATTTTATTAAATGCGTATTCAAAAATTACGGTCGATATTTCGCCTCTTCAAATATTTGTTTCGCAGGCATAGTTATCAATTTATCTAATCCAATCTTATCGTTCTTTTCCATCCACTTCTTTACAATCTGATAACCTACAAATTGACCAATATTTCCCGGAGATTTATCTCCTAGCTCTGCCGTATTAGGTCCGTCATTTATGTAAGGATTAATTTGTGTAGGATCAGTTTGATATAGCAAGTCGCTTTCTACAAAATATGCCCAAATGTTTTTTTCTGAAGCAATACTATTTTCAATTTGTTGTTGAGTATAACCGGTCTTTAGGCTATCGGCTGTGTTTGGCATGAATGCGTCTAAAACATATAGTCGTTTACCTTCATCAATCATTTTTTCAATCAGTTGTGTACTTCTTTTTGTTGGTTGAGTAAGTACAAAAATATCATCAATTATATTCTTCATACAGTTTACAGGTATATACTGAGGCTCAAACCTTCGGGAAACATAAGAAGGATACATATTTAATACTTCATCCGATTGATAAACAGTAAAGTTTTTACCCAAATACAATTGCAATCCTACAGCAAGACTATTATCTGGAGTAATGATTCCTGCATAACTATTAAATGGGCCAATGAATGTAATTATTTTCTTTGGCAAAGGATATTTAGGAAAGTAATAATTCACATATTGTAGTCCTTTTTTAACTTCATTTTCAATTGGCGTAAAGTCATTATATGCTTTTAAGGATGCGATATAAATATTTCGGTAGGTTGATATAAATAACTTTGAGTTCGACATAATACTATCAGGATTATGAACTATTCCAAGAATATTGTACAGAAAATCTTGTGTGAAACCACGTTGATTCGTATATAATTTTTGCAATTCTTTGTCCATATTGTTGGTATCAATTGCAAAAAAGTCTTTTTCGAAACGAACTGTTTTAAGATCAATTTTAATAGTTGAAACATCGGGAGCCTGTTTCCTCGACGAACAACCAAATAAAACAAATACTGTAAGTATACTAGTAACTAACTTTTTCATGGCACGAATTAAATAAAAACGATTGACAATCATCTAAAAATAAAATAAAGTAATTGAAAATTAACTATTTGAAATACCTGAATTTTATTTGTAGTACTATAGATGAATATAAATGAGCAATTTGTTGGTAATCATAAAAGTTCTACTTTTACCACTTTTAGAGTCACTTTCAATCCGATAATTTACCGAATTGAAACAATTAAGGAAATTGGTTACTAAATACAACAACGAATCTTTTTCTTTTTAAAACATAAATAACAATAATGCTTTCGCTAGAAAAGATAAGACTTTTAATTATTGAAGATAATCAGGGTGATGCATTCTTGATACAGGAGTATCTAGAAGAAGTTTCACCTGATTCAGAAATAGTTATTGTTGAAACATTCTCGAAAGCTAAAGCTCAATTACTATTACCAACTAAATTCGATAGCATTTTCCTCGACCTTTCTCTACCTGATAATAGTGGAGAACCGCTTGTTAAAGAGGTAGTAGCATTGGCAAAGTGGACACCTGTTATCGTTCTTACAGGCTATAGCGACCAAACATTTGGTATCAAAACTTTGTCACTTGGTGTTTCCGATTATTTATTAAAAGACGAACTTACCGCAGCTCAACTTACTAAAAGTATCAATTATAGCATTGAACGGAAACGAATTGAACAGAAACTTAAAAAAAGTAACGAACGCTACGAGATACTCGCACAAGCTACAAGCGATACAATATGGGATTGGGATATTTTGACAGGCTCTTTTTATTCAAACAATGGAATTACCCGTGTATTTGGCTATTCGGAAGAACAAATAGAAAATACAGAAAAATGGTGGCATAGTAAAATTCATCCTGACGACTACGAAAACTTAGCAGCATCATTAGCAACTAATTTTGAAGATGGCATTTCATTATTTCAACTCGAATATAGATTTCGTTGTGCAGATGATTCCTACAAATATGTTTTTGACAGGGCTTATTTGATTCTCGATGCCGATAAAAGACCAATCAGAATGATTGGCGCTATGCAAGATATAACTGCTAAAAAGGAAGAGGAAGATAAATTAAGGCTGCTTGAATCTGTTATCACTAATGCAACTGATGCAATCTTAATTACTGAAGTAGCACAGTTTCCTGAAACTGAATATAAAATTGTATTTGCTAATGAGGCGTTTACTAAAATAACTGGCTATTCCCGAGAAGAAATTATTGGAAAGACGACTTCCATTTTAACCGGACCAAACTCAGATATTAATGAGTTGAATAAACTAAGTGAAGCTCAAGCTAATTGGGAAACTTGTAATGTTGTATTTGTAAATTACAAAAAAAATGGAGATACATTTTGGGGAAGTATTTCTGTTGCACCTGTAGCAGACAAAAAAGGAGGATTTACCCATTGGATTTATATTCAAAGAGATGTAACAGATAGACGTATACATTTACAATCCATAGAAGAACAAAATAAAAGATTAAAAGAAATTGCTTGGACTCAATCTCATTTAGTAAGAGCACCTTTGGCAAGAATTATGGGGCTTGTTAGTATCTTAAAAGATCATGAAATGTGTGAGGATTTCTCAAAAGAAGAAATAATTGATAATATTGCAACTTCAGCAGATGAATTAGATACTATTATTAGAAATATTGTTCAAAAAACTGAGTTAATTAAAAATCAGGTATAAGCTATGAGTTTAAAAGTATTAATCGTAGATGACGACAAAATGATAAAACTAGTTCATAAAATGATGGTTTTAAAATCGGGTCTATGTACTGAACCTCTTGTATTTGATGAAGGCAAATCTGCTTACGATTTTCTGGTTGCACAACATACTGACTTTGATAATTATTTAATACTGCTAGATATTAATATGCCAATCATGAATGGTTGGGAATTTTTAGATGCTATTCAAGGGAAAGATTTTATTCCTAAACTTCAAGTTGTTATGGTAACTTCTTCCGTTGATACTGGCGATAGAAATAAAGCAAAAGATTATCCACAAATATTAGATTTTCTTGAAAAGCCCCTGAAGGTTGATGCATGTAATTATATAAAAAATTTACCTTCAGTAGCTTCATTAATATAAAAAAGGTACTATTTCTTCTTAAAAATGAATTTATTGCAATTATTTTGGTAATATTCTTAAATACTTGTGATAATATTTATTGCATTTAATTTGAAACCCCTACATTTGCCGTCCTTTCACAGATAGTGGGGATGGTGACTACTATAAAGTTGAAAAAATATTATCGGGTTAGTAAAATTTAAACAATGAAACAAACATTTCAACCACATAAAAAGCGTCGTAAAACTGTTCACGGTTTTCGTAAACGTATGCAATCAGCTAATGGCCGTAGAGTATTAGCAAGTCGTAGAGCGAAAGGTCGTAAGAGCCTTACTGTTTCAAGCGAGAAAGGATTAAAATAATAGTAGATTACTATTTACGCATAACTTTTAGAGACCGTTTCTGTTATGAAACGGTCTTTTTCGTTTCAATTTATGTGAACAAATCTTGACAAATAGTCCTCTATATAATTTCACTAAGAAAGAAAAGCTTAAAAGTAGGAAGCTAATTGAATTACTCTTTAAAAAAGGAAATTCATTTTTGGTATTCCCCGTAAAAGTTATATATATATTAGTAGATGAAACTATTGATAATCCTATTAAGATTGGCGTAAGTGCTAGTAGCAAAAAATTTAAGAATGCTGTTGATAGAAACAGAATCAAACGTTTACTTAAAGAAAACTATCGATTACATAAACAGCCTCTTCATGATTTCATTCTTAATAGCAATACTCAAGTTGGCATTTTTTTGATGTATATAGATAAGGCCATTCCATCCGATAACTTAATAGAAAGAAAGATGCCAATAATTATTGATAAATTAATAATGGCGATAGGTGAAAAAAATACAAAAGCTTTGTAGTCTCCCCTTTATATGGCTGATAAAGTTTTATCAGTATGTAATATCACCTGCAATAGGACCTAAATGCAGGTACACACCTACTTGTTCTCACTACACACTTGAAGCTATTAATAAATACGGTGTTTTTAAAGGAATTTGGCTTGCATTGAAACGAATTAGTCGTTGTCATCCGTGGGGAGGGCATGGTCATGATCCTGTTCCATAATACAGTTTTCTGTCACTTCTTTTAAAGCTAAGATAATGTTACCCTTCGATCTTTTTTTAATTAGATGCAATAGTTTACCAATATTGACTTTCGATTTCAGTTTTACTTTAAATACTAATGTCACAATTACTTTAGTAGTAATTCATAGAATCTATCCTTCCTTAGCCTTCTTATAAATAGGTACGGTACTACAAGGTTCACCAAACATGATACTTTTTGCAAAGGGTCTCAATTTAGCCGTAATTTCTATGTAGGCACTTTCGGGTATTGATACCTCGCCGCATCCTTTTATGACCACTCTTTTATCAAGGTATTCTGACGGTTCAAACTTAGTGAGTTTCCTTGTCATTAAAGTCGAAATTAATTGCTCCTTATTGCCAAATACTACCTCTTTTGCTACGGGTTGTAAGTTTGTGGCTGCCAACATATACGCCCACATCGGAATTACTGCATCTGCAGAACAAGTAATTGCCACAAATTTGTTTTGATATTGTGCCCAATCAGTCGTTTTTAGCGATTCTCTATAGTCTTTTTCCTTAAGTATCAATCCCATGAAAAGATACTCTTTCAAATCAAAAACTACAATCTCTCCTTTCGGATAAAATTCTTCCAAATCAAGCGTTATCAAACCACTCTCTTCTACCTTATTTATGATTACTGATTCCATTAATTTGTGATTAGACTTATTTAAATGATAAAAAGGATTGTCCCTTTTGATCTGCGAAATTACATGTATCCATACTCCCTTTTTGTCGCTATCTGCAAAAAATGAAGTCTTCCTATATAAATTGTATTAAAAACTAGCAATTAACTTTAAAATATCATTCTAATAACTCTAATCACCATTAATCTCCATTCGCTATCTGCAAAAAAAAGAAGTCTTCCTTTTAACGGGAAGACTTCTTCTATAAAATTTATCAGAAACTAGATGGCTATTTTGAATTAATCATTTAAAATCATTCTAATAACTCTAATCCTCATCAATAAAACTTACTTCTATAATCCTTGATACTCGCCGCCTTTTTCAAAGCATCTCCTCCTCTATAGAAAGCAGATTTTTGACCTTGTACTAAACTTTGTTTTAAAGATTGCGCATCACCCATACTTTGTTTTGCAGCAATATTTTCTACTTTAAGAACATATACTCCTGAAGAACCTACAATTACTTCACTTACTTTACTCTTCAAGTTTTTATTGAAAGCAGCACCTACAACTTTATTCTCCATGCCTAATCCTGGAATAAATGCATTAGTAAATTGTAAACTATCTGCTTTTGTTACAGGTACACCCGCACTCTTCGAAAAATCTTCTAAAGAAGTTCCTTTAAATTTAGTTTCGATGATTTGTTTTGCTTTCTTTTCGTTACGAGCTAAATTCTCTACTTGTGGACGAAGAACTGATGCATCAGGTAAACCTGCCTTATTAACACTTGTTTCGATAGCTACTACATATTTATCTCCCAACTCAAATGGTTCAGAAACTTCTCCCTTATCATGTCCGTACACCCATCTTACCAATTGACGTGCAGAACCTAGCGCACCTAAATAAGTATCATTTTCTTTTATTTCTCCTGCAGTTAAAGCAGTCTTATTCAATTTCTTAGCATTATCAGTAAACTCTTGTAAAGTTTTGTTTGATGCAGAAAATTGTGATGCTGCTGTACTTGCTGCAGAAACTGTTTCTTGACTAGCAATAATTGGTTTTGACAAATAAGCAATCTTATAAGCAGGCTGTGGATTTTTTTGTCCCAAAACCTCAATATAATGATAACCGTATTCTGTTTTCACAACACCCTTACTTCCTACAGGCTTGTCAAAAGCAAATTCGTTGAAACTTGCTACCATCTGACCTTGAGGGAAAAAATCATATACTCCACCCTTATTTTTACTTCCAGGGTCATCAGAATATTTAATACACAACGCCTCGAAGTTTGCACCTGCCTTAATAGCCGTTTCAATACTATCAGCTAATTTCTTACCTACAGTATCTTCTTTTATTTGTTGACCACTCTTAGGGTCGCTTGTTGCAATAAGGATATGACGAACCTTCGCACTATCAGGCCATTGTTTTGTAGCTACTAATTTTGCTATTACATAATTGCTACCATCTAGGTAAGGACCATAAGTTTGTCCAAGACCTAATTTGATAATACTATCTTTTTTTGCAGACTCAACCTTTGCCTTAGAAAAATATCCCTCTCTAAATGCAGTTTCAGTACCTACTTTACCTAAATATGCTTTTTCATCTTTAGTAGCAGCAAAATCTGCTTTCAAAGCGGTTACTTGATTCAATGTGTTTGCACTATCAGCACCTACAGGCGTTGCATCGAACGATACATAACTGATTCCTCTAGTTTCTTCGTCCTTATCATATTCCTTATGATGTTTTTTTGCATAAGCCAAAATTTCATCATCAGAAACTTTTACTGTACTATCCACAATCGTATTGAAAGGAACAGATACATAAGAAATAGACGCAATAGCATTATTATCTGCTTGAGTCTTTTCTATCAACCATTTTGGTATATAAACAGACTGTTGCAATAAGTCGCTATATTTTGAACGCAACTTTTGTTGGATAGTTGGTTTTAAATACGCCTCATTAATCATTTGAATTTGTTCAGCATTCTTACTCTTTTTTACTTGAGTTATGATTTGCTTAGCCTTTTCAACATTAAATTGACCAGTAGCCTCGTCTGTAAATTCTCTTTTCAAAGGAGATTGTTGTGGGTCGAACAATATGTCGGACAATTCCTTATCACTTACTACAAGACCAAGTTTTTCATACTCTTGCTCATTAATAATACGGTCAACATCCTGATTCCAAAGATTACCAATTAATTGTTCTCTGTTTCCAGCTTGTTGTCCATACATTTTTTGCATCATCGTCAACTCATTTTCAAAGTCAACACGTTCAATGGAAACTCCATTAATTTTACCTAAGGTAGTCGTATTTGTAAAAATACCACCTCTACCTCCACCAAGGGCCCTATCCTGAAGGATAAAAGAAATCAACGCAATGGCAATCAACCCGAACATTATCCAGGCACCCTTATCACGAATTTTTTGAATTACTGACATAACTAATTTGAATTAATAAAAATTTTTTGGATGGCAAAAATAGGGGATTATGTGTTTAAAAAATTTGTGGATAAACTATCCTAATTAAAGCTGTACATATAATAGGATATGTTGATAACCTTTCAAGCATATTTTCTTTTTATTATGCGAGTGAAAATTATTAAAAAACAGAAAAAACTATTCCCCACAACCCTTGTTAATAACCTCGAAAAGTGGTGGAAAACCCTAAATTTTTATCCAATAAAAGTGCATATTTTAGGAGTAAATAGATTTTTTATTTTCTGAAAATATCGTACGGCGTATTATTTTTATCCAAAGTTATCCATGTTAAGTAACTATTAATAAATTGTGAACTCAGCGTTGTGAGTAATGTATTACACAACCTATTATTTTGTTGAAAACCACTCGAAACCCTTTACTATAATGGGTTTCATTTTGGGTGTCAATTGTTAATTAGCGTGGATAAGCTCCAAGTAATTAACTTCGCCGCTTGGGAATAACTTAGTTATCCCGATATCCACACCCATAGTAGTAGTAGTGGGTTATATAAATAGAATATTATTATTTAATTATTACAGCAGTTATGAACAATGCACAAGTAGGTTTTGAAAATGCAAAAGAAAAAATTGAAGAGGAAGGATTTTTGAATTTGGAACTTGACCCAAATTTGGATTTGTTTGCAGAAATCGAAAAATTGAAAAAAGAAAAAAATGCAATTATCCTCGCACACTTCTATCAGGAACCAGATATTCAGGATGTTGCCGATTTTATTGGGGATAGTTTAGGGCTTGCACAAAAGGCACAAAATACCACAGCTGATATGATTGTATTTGCAGGTGTTCATTTTATGGCAGAGACTGCAAAAATATTGAATCCATCTAAGAAGGTTTTA
>CANCPA010000185.1 GCA_947379895.1 Chitinophagaceae bacterium
TTATATGGTCTTCAGTTTACAGAGAATAATAATCGGAAAATTAGGATTGTACACAATGTTTCTGCAACTGCAGTTAACTATACGGATACTTTTTATTGCAACTTCAATAATACTAGAATATTAAAGAGTTGGGATGAGTTAGATTCAAACAATGTAAATTCTAGCGCTAAAAGTATTTTGCAAATCAATAGCATGATTCCTCCCTATGCCCATATTATGATAATCAATAGTTCTCTACCTTCTGACACAGTTTTGGGTTTCAATACTTTCGATACTGTATTTGTGGGTAGCAGCATCTTGCCAATCAATCAATTGTCCTTAACAGGAAATACCTTAAACTGTAAAACTACGATTAGCCTTACGGTCAATAATGAAACAAATGTTCATAGCTATCAACTACAAGGAAGTTATGATGGCAATAACTTTCATGAACTTACCACTATAGCAGCTCATAATAAAAGCGGGGATACAATTAATAAATACAATATTGAGGTAAATCCAACTTTTGGAAATTATCCCTTTTTCAGGATTAAGTCAATAAGTAATGATGGAAATATGAATTACAGTAAGGTACTATTTGCAGCAAATGATTGCAATAAGGCAGATAACCTGACTATTTATCCAAATCCAACAAAAGGGAATACAATTTTATTGGATTATTTGAATTCCTCAATTAACTCGAAAGCAACAATCCGACTAATAAATGCATTAGGTACGGCAGTTTATAAAAAGGAAATTGACATCGCCTCAGGAAAAAATCATTATTCTATGCCTATCACAAATATTCCTTCAGGACAGTATTATGTTCAGTTTATTTTGAAAGAAAGAAATATCATTACTAAGCAAATAAATATTGCTCGGTAGCTTACATTCTAATATATCAGATTATAAACCCCTACAAGGTTCAAAACTCTTATAGGGGTAATTTTCCAAATGATTATCTATAAATAAATACGATTTTCATCCATAAAAATACATTTCTCTACCATAATCTTGTTTACTTATTCTCACCTTCGCAAATTGATAAACTTAAGGAAGTATTTTTTCTTGGACTAATCCATTGATTGAAGCACAAGTCTTTAAAAAATAATTGGAGTTACTATGACACATAAAATGGGGTGCATAAAAATTTTTGCTGACAATTAAACCCTATAAGGGCTTCAAGCCCCTTATAGGGTTGGTAATTCCACTATTGAAACGGAAAACCTTTATGCATCCACAAGAAGTCAAAGAATATATTAATTGTACAAATAAATTAAATAATGAAGAATACACACTTGCCGCAGCTAATTCACCGTATCCACTTGGATAAATGGTTCAATTTTAATAATAACCTTTGCAAAAAAGCTTCAATAAGCTTTTTGTTTATTCTTATTATTCTAGCTTTTAATTCAATGATTGTATTTGCTCAAACCAATACAATACCTGTTAATTATCAACCACATTCGCATCCACGTCTGTTACTAATTAATGAAGAGTTAAGTGATTTGAAGAATGACATTGCAGGTGATGTATTAAAAAGTAAAGTCAATCTTGCCATTATCAAGAAAGCAAATGACATGATTGCCCTTCCTCCTGTACAAAGAATTGTGGAAGGAAGAAGATTATTAGCAGTCTCGAGGGAGTTTTTGAAACGAATATTTTTCCTTTCCTATTCCTATCGTATGACAGGGGAATTGAAATATGCCGAACGGGCTGAAAAAGAGATGATTGCAGTAGCTGCATTTAGTGATTGGCATCCACAACACTTTTTAGATGTAGGCGAGATGACTGCGGGTATGGCAATTGGATATGATTGGTTGTATGATTTCCTTTCGGATAATACTAAAACAACGCTTGCTAATTCAATCATCAATTTTGGTATCAATCCGTCATTAGATAAATCTGCTGTTTGGGAAGTTGAGGGTGGCAATAACCACAATCAGGTAAATAATGCAGGACTTGTATTAGGTGCTTTGGCCGTATATGAGAATAATCCGAATTTAGCAAAACGAATAATTGACAGGGCGATTGATAAAGTACGACTACCGATTAAAGAATACGAACCCGATGGTGCCTATGAAGAAGGATATGGTTATTGGAATTATGGAACCACCTTCGGAGTCATGATGATTGCTCAATTAGAAAAATCGTTTGGAACTGATTTTGGTATTTCCACTGCAAAAGGTTTCTTGGAATCGAGTCAATTCATGCTGAATATGACGGGTCCGGATGGCAAATGTTTTAACTATGCAGATTGCTTTGCCAATCAACGAGAGGTGTCTCCTGCGATGTTTTGGTTTGCCAAAAAACAAAAGGACAATCAAGTCATTTATCATCAAATAGATTTCTTAAAAAGAAGTACTGCCAAGGAATTGGCGACTGATAGAATAATGCCTGCCTTGTTGATATGGTCAAAGGGAATCGATTATTCAAAAATAGTGGTTCCTCAAAATAACCTTTGGGTCGGGCAGGGCGAATGTCCTATGGCGGTAATGAGGACTTCATGGACAGATACGAATGCCATCTTTGTAGGTATAAAGGGCGGCTCGCCCTATACTAGTCATGCACACATGGATGCAGGTTCGTTTGTAATAGATGCAATTGGAGAGAGGTGGGCAATAGATTTAGGACCACAAGAATATAATGATGTAGAAATAAAAGGAGTGGAATTATGGAATCGTGAACAGCAAGGGCAACGGTGGCAGGTTTATCGGCTTAATAATTTTGCTCACAACGTTTTGACAGTAAATGATTCATTGCATCGGGTAAAAGGCAAGTCGATTATTAACAGTTATAGCGATGCAACAGATTCTTTGAGTGCCACTACCGATGTAACGTCGATGTTTACCCCTTTTTTGAAATCGGCTATAAGAACAATTTCCATCCTTGACAAGAAGAAGGTAGTCGTAAAAGATGAGTTGATGAATACAAAAAATACAACTCATATCAGGTGGTCAATGCTAACAGAGGCAAAGGTTACAATTAAGAGTGATAGTGTGATTGAATTGACACAACATCATAAACACATCCTGCTAAGACTTAATTATAATGGAATTGCCAAGCCATTTATTAAATCTGCAAAGCCTGCAACCACTTATGAGAATCAAAATAAAGGCGTTTCGATAATTGGATTTGATTTCGATTTGAAACCAAATGAAAAAACTAAAGTGGAGGTCAAATTTGATTTTGGGAAGTAACATAAAAAATGGGTACATAAAGTGGTTTAAAACCAACTGATATGTACCCATTAAACAAGAATAAAAACAACTTACTCTAAAACTATTTGCTGTGTCTGCTTACCCGAAGCCGTAAAGATGGTAACATTATAAATTCCCTTTGCTAAATTGCCAATTTCTATCTGTTGCACTCTCTTATCTTCCAAATGATTAGATAGTATTGCATGCCCATTTAAATCAGTAATTAAGAATATTCCGTTTCCAAAGACATCATTATTTGCCTTAATGTTTAATATACTCTTTGCAGGATTAGGATAAATTACATACGAATTTAGCTTTTCACATGTAATCAAAATAGAATTACTATAAGTTTTACTTCCGTTATAATCAACTGCTTTCAAACGATAGTAAATCGAAGAAATTGAATTAACAAGTGGCAATTCGTCTTTAAAAGTATAATCTACTTTACTTGCAGATACAGTGACTAATCCAACCTCAGCAAAATCAATACCATTGCAACTTCTTTCAACCACATAAGCTGCAACATCCAAATCACTTGATACTTGCCAATTTAATAAAGCCTTTCCCGAAAGATATCTTCCGTTAAAAGAAACGAATGAAACAGGTAATATGTTGGCAAACAAATTCTGATAAACAGAAACAGTATTTGCACCATAAACTGGCACTGCCAAATCAGGCTTATTGTCCCCATCAAAATCAGCTATAGATACAGAAAAAGGATAGAAACCTGTTGACAAATTTACACCCGCAGAAAAAGAAGACACATTAATACTACCTGAGGAATAAATATTTTTAATTATTGAAATATTATTGCTGATTAGATTAGCCACTACAATATCAGGCAAACTATCACTATCAATATTACCTACTGTAACATAATAGGGAGAAAGCCCATTTGTTGGCAAAACTACCTGTGAAGCAAATGAGGAAGAGTCTATAGCACTCAGTTTACAAGTATTTGCCAAAATAGAAATTGTACTATTTGTTTGATTCACAACAATAACATCCTGCTTTCCATCGCCATTTAAATCGCCAACAGTTAATGCATTTGGACATGTACCTACTTTAAAATCTACCTTCGACGCAAAAGATGTCCTTGTAATATTATTTAAGGTAGTTGTATTCTTAAAGACAGATATAGTTTTAGCATCAAAATCAGATACTACTAAATCAGGCTTCCCATCTCCATTAATATCTGCAATTGCAACCGAAACCGGCCCTAATCCGGAAGTAAAATCAACGGAAGGTGCAAATGAAGTAGAATCAATTAAACCAACATGAGAAGTGTTTTTTAGGATTGAAACAGTATTATTAAAACTATTTGTCACAACTAGTTCAGGTTTACCATCGCCATCCAAATCGCCAATTGCAACAGAAGTAGGCATTGCTAACGTATCAGAAATAAAATTCACTTTAGCAGCTAAAGAAGCAGTTGTAATTGCCCCTAAAGAACTAGTATTCCTGTAAACAGCTATTTTGTTTGTAAACATATTCACAATTACTACGTCTTGTTTGCCATCACAGTCTATATCCCCCGCAACAACAAAACTTGGAGTAGAATCTGTTACAAAATCAACTTTAGTTGCAAAAGTAGTCTTATTGATTACACCTGCAGCTGATGTATTTTGAAGTATAGAGAATGTATTTGTTGATCTATTCAAAACAATCATATCAGGTTTTCCATCACCGTCAATGTCAGCAACTGCAATGTTGCCTGCAGGATTATTTCCTGTTGCAAAATCAACTTTAGGATTGAATGAAGTATTAGTAATCACTTGTCCAATACCACTATTATAAGTAACTTCAAAATATCGATTTGAATTACCAATTAAGTTTGTACCAGTATTAATAATAGAAATAGGTTGATAAGTGGCTCCCAAAGGAACAAGAACAACCAATTCGGTATCTGATGCATTAATAACTGAGGCTCTAGTTGCACCAAAAAAAACAACATTACTAGCAGTATCATTATTAAAGTTTTTCCCTACAATTGAAACAGTAGTACCAATAGGACCACTTAAGGGAGTAAATGATTTTATAATAGGTTGCCCCTTTGCAGCCATTATAAAAACAAAAAAGAAAAATGTCATTAAACACCTTGCGCTAACTCGAAAAATATAATAATATAGTTGACTACACTTTGACATAATATTGTTTAATTGTAACGTAATAAATTTAGTTTAAAACCCTTGTATACCTGTCACACTTCCTGCAGTAGCGGTAGTTACATTGGTTCCAAACTTTGCTACTGCATTATTAACAATAACATTCTTGAAGGTTACACCCGAAACATAATTCATAGTCATCACCTTCTTACCTGAGATATTTGAATTTGTAATAACGACATTTTGAATTGGGCTAGACGCTACACCATTAAAAATACCTGCATTTGCAGAACCTGTTATATTAAGATTATTAAAATAAATATTAGTACCTGCGGGAACTTTAGGAGGAATAGTAGTTACAGCAGCGGCATAATTCCAATCAACCACAATTGGATTAGTTACACCCGTCATGGTTATATTAGAATAATAAGTATTTGATACCATCCCACCATTTCCTATACTCGACTTAATACGAATTCCATTGGTTGTATTCTTAAAAGTACATCCAGAAACCCTCAAATTGTTATACCCTCCAAATGTCTCGCTTCCAATTGACAATCCGTGACCGGCACCAAATGTGCAATTAGTTACTGTAATATCCTGAGTTCCACCCAATCCAACGTTGCCTCCAGCTTTAATGGCAATATTATCATCACCTGTACTAATTGAACAGTTTGTTATAAGTACATTATAACACTGTGAAGGATCAATTCCATCCGTATTAGGAGAAGTTTTAATTGTATTAATTGTAATGTGATCAATTACAACATTCCTGCAAGTATTGGGAACAATATGAAAACTCGGAGAGTTAAGAACAGATAAACTGTCGATAGTAAGATTTGTGATATTTGACAAATAAATTAAACGTGGACGACTAATTGTTTTATCTGCATTATAAGCAGCCCACCAAGGTGCACCACTTCCATCAATCGTACCTTTTCCAGTAATTCGAACGTTTACAAAAGGACCACCTGTAGTATATAATAAATTCCGCTGAGTAGTTCCAATAGTCCAATCCGACATTATTGGACTTCCCAATAATGTGGCTCCGCTATCGATTCTTAAAGTGATGTTACTCAAAATTCTAATTGGCCCTGTTCTATATATCCCTCCTGTAAGTCTTATAGTACCACCGCCACTTTTATTACAATAATTAATAGCATTTTGAATGAGTGTTGTTTTTAAGGTAGTATCGCCAGCAGTTACAGGTGCTAAAGTAGAATCTGCCCCATTGCTGGTATTTACATATAAAAAACAAACTATTAGAATTAATATTTTATTAAACCAGTTCACCATCTTATTAAATTAAAGCGTGTAAAATTAATCGTAGTTATACCCAAACCATCCTGCACTATCATGCGTTATAAATACAAATTTGGTTTGAAATTTTTGATATAGAATACCAAATAACTGTGTACTGATCTATGAAATCTTTTATGATTTGAATCGTGTTTTCAAAATAGAATTAGCATTATCTTTAAAATAATGTAGATATTTGATTCTTAAACCCACAAATTATTTCTATAAGGAAGCTCTAGAATATAAATGAAATGGCAATTCCTCAAGTTCATGAGTATCTTCCAAAATAGCGAATGCGGCTCTTTGGCCCATCAATTGAAAATCTGTTGAAACAGTAGTTATACCATTCAATATTATTTTCTTTAATGGAGATTCATTATATGAAATAACGCCAACATCTTTGCCAACTTGTAATTTTGTTGCTAGAATCATCTCGATAAGGGCAACTAAATCATTTTCCCTATTTGTAATAAACACATCTCCTTCATTAATTGAAACATCATTCAAATCCTCAACTATCAGGTAATTAAATGCATATTGATGACAAAAACTTAAAAACCCTTTAACAACTTCTTTAGGATAAATTGCATAAGATTGACAAATGATTTTTAGCGTATGATATTTACTTAAATGAGGCAAGGCTTGTTCAAGAGCCATATAAATATCTTTTTCAAAATTTTGATACACAGCTGAATAAGTCCCTGTAATTCCAGGAACTAATTTATCAATTATAATTAGTTTCTCCTTAGGTATTCTATTTATTACTTCATAGGCATTTTCTCCACCATCTTTAAAATGGGGCATCACTAGATAATGGGTATATTGATCAATACGGGATGTGAGTAGTTTTTTAAAAAAAGTAAAATCATTATTATAAATAAAGAAATCGATTGCAGCGGTTTCAGGCAAATTAGAAACAAAGGAATCATAAATTAGCTTTTTGTGTGGACTTAATTTATTAAACAACATTAAGATTTTTAAATGATCTTCAACCTCAACATTCTTAATGAAATATCCTTTTCCTGGAACAGAACCTAATATCCCAATGTTTTTTAAGTGCTTATAACCCTTCTCAGCAGTATCTCGTGAAATTTCAAATTCAAAACTTAATTCATTGATTGAAGGAAGAGACTCACCTTTTTTAAGCTTTCCTTCATTGATAGCTTTAGTAATAGCATTGGCTAATTGTAGATATTTTGGTGTAGCAGAATAATCACTTATATCAATGTATTTATAAAAATTTTTTACTATCATGACATCAACCTTTTAGAAACAAACAAATCAAAAACTCTAACATTCCTTATCAGGCAATAATTTCATAGCCAAATTAAGGCTGCAAAACTAACTATTATTCGTTCAAACATAGTTAGGAATTATCCTAATCAAATTATTTAGTAAATCTAAAAATATAATAATGAAAAAGACTTACAACTTAATACTAATAGTATCATTTATAATCATATTTTAAATGAAACTATTTTACAATAAAATACCCGCATCACAGTATTAAGATACTATGATGCGGGCAAAACAATAATACAATTAAATGAACTTATAATTCAGCTTCCTTGTAAAATAATAAATACCTCCTGCTAATAATACAAAATTCAAATTATTATTAAATGGGACTATTGGTGCTCCATCTCCTGCAGGAGCTGAATCACTTGTTCCTGGACCACCAATTCCGGGGTCATCTGCTGGGGTTTGTGCACTTACATTTGTATTCATACAAAAACTCACCAAGACAACTAAAATGATTAATTGAAACTTATTAATTATTGTTCGCATTATATAAAATTGATAAATTAAAAAGAGTTACGGTCTTACTTAAATTAAGACAGTAACTCTTGGAGATTTTTATTTCTGAATTGACAAACTTGTTTGATAAATAGTTTGATTACTTTCAATAGAAGTGATAACTACATTATAAACACCTGTTGCTATTGTAGAATTGATGTTTACAGTATGCGTACCATTAGCTCCTACATGTACAATTGTGCTTTCAGCTACCTTTTGGCCCAATGTATTAGTAACGCTAATTTTATACTTACCTGCTACTACATTTCCTAATTGAACATTCAGGGTTTTGCCTGTTAGTGGGTTAGGATAGATAGTTGTGAGTTGTAAGTTGTTAGTGGTGAGTTTAGCTGTGTTACTGTAAGTGATTGTTCCATCAGTACTTACTGCCTTGATACGATAGTAGTTGGCTGCGGCTGTTGCTGCATTGTCAGTTGTAGTATAACTAGCACTTGCGGTATTCTTTGCAACTTGTTCAGCAATTTGCGTGAAGCTTGCTCCATCTGTAGATTTCTCAACCTCAAACTTAGCTACTTCCTTCTCTCCTACTGTATTCCATGTAATTGTTGCCACACTGCCATTTACTGTCGCAGTTGCTACGATACTGTTTACAGACAAAGTTGATGGTTTGAAGATGATGCTGAACCTGTTTTGATAAGTAGCTGCAACCTTTGTATCTGCTGTGAAACTAATCGTGTTCATACCTGCTGCTAATGCAACTGTTGTGTTCTTGTATGCATCACGTAGGTAAGCTGTCAATCCATTGCTTGAATATGCAGTGGCATCGATTTCTAATTGATAGGTTGTTCCACTCAATGAACCAATGTTGATGCCTAACACATCATTTACTGTGACAGGTAATCTTCCATCAATACTTAAGCTCTTACCTGCTTCCAATATGGATAAATTGTCTGATGCATTGCTCATCTTCACATTATCTTCTACACCAATCGCATTGCTGAATTGTGTTCCAAATACGGCTACTGCTCCATCCATCTTAGCTGTTGCACCACCTCCTTGCTTAATCAAGCTGAATGCCATCTTGCTGTTTGGTGTGATTGCTCCAAATACTGAGGTTCTTGAAGTACTTAAGATTGACTTATCAGCTTCTGTAATCTGTAATTGTGGTGATGATGAAGTATTACCAATCAAGAACCCTTGTCCTGCTTGTATGAATTGTCCGTAAGTAGCATTATTACTTGATGTGTTACTTACTGCATTATAAGATACATAAGATCCTGTTGAACCCATTGTAGGATCTAAATAATAATACCTAGGATCAATATTTGTTAATCGACCACTTGTGTAAATATTATGGAAATCAATTGGTGCAGCATAAGGGTTTGCCACATAAGTGT
>CANCPA010000186.1 GCA_947379895.1 Chitinophagaceae bacterium
GAAGTACCTGGAATAGTGAATGATTTTGGCTTAACAATGGGTAATGGAAAATTAATGTTTGCAACAGGAAATCCTGATGTTACCCTTTACTCGCCTAATACTTATAATGATAATAAATGGCATAATGTTGTTTGCACAAGAGTAAAAAGCACTGGTGCTTTAGTCATGTATGTGGACGGGGTTCAAGTTGGAGTAGCAACAGGTGGTACAAACTCACTAACAGATCCTACTAATTTAAAAATTGGGGTAAGTACATTGGGTAAATATTTTCCAGGAAATATTTCAGTAATTAATATTTACAATAACGCATTAACATCTTCTCAGGTTCAACAAAATTATAATTACTATTATTCCAGATTTACCGAGCCCACTTCCTCGTTTAGCAATATTATTCCAACTAATACACAGTTGGGAATTTTAGGGGTAACGGATCAGTATGGTAATTTTGTAATTTCTGCAGTGCCTTACACTGGAAATGGAAACTCTTATACACTTGTCCCATCTCTTGGCAAACATCAGTTCAATCCAAAACAACAATTAGCTTATGTTGGTGTTGGTTCTACCGTTATCAATAATGTAAATTTTAAAGATATTTCTTCCTTTGTTTTTAATGGATTAGCGGCTTATGATAGTAGAGGTATTTTTCCAACGACATCTGATGCAGCAATTACAGGGGATATTAAAGAAAATGAATTTTATAACGCATATACTGTTGGCAATCAAAAATATCAAAAAGCACAATATTGGGCTTATAAAAATGCTTCAGGCAGAATTGATAGTTTAAAAAGGTATGCAGTTATTCCTGTCACTGGGGCATATGTAAATATTGATAATCAACCTGCGATTGATGCGAATAATGTACCAGTGACGACTGATATTAACGGTCGCTTTACCATACAAGTTCCAATTGGTCAACATGCCATTAGTTTAGTAAAAAGTAATCATAACTTTTTGTACGATGGAAGGTATCCAGCCAATACAAGTTCGGTTGTAAATGGTCAAAACGTAATAACCAATACTTATCAAGATTTTTATCAGGATCAAATTGAACCCATTACTTTTATTGATACTACAAAAGTGACTGTGATTGGAAGAGTAGTTGGAGGTAGTGTGCAAGCAAATCAAACCATTGGTTTTGGCGACAATGGTAAAAAAATATACAACTATACGGATGCTGCAGGAGTAAGTCAATCAACTTTGTATACGTCCATTAATAATATTGGTGTAGCAAAATTAACGCTTGGTTACATGCCAGTGGGAGCTAGTACTGTAACACCTGAGTATAAAACTAGTTTTCAAACAAATGCTGAAACAGGAGAATTTCGTGTGAAATTGTTGCCACTATCTTATAACCTTTCACAAAATGATTTAATTTTTAATAGTGGAAAAAACCCTGGCAATAAACCACTTTTGGATCAGGATAAAACAATTAACTACACTGCAATAAGTCCTTTTCAAACACCCACTTTTACTCAAGGAAGCACAACAATTAAAGGAGCGCCATATCAAGAAATTTTAAAGTATACTTATTTCGCAAATCCTTCTTTTAATGTATTAAGTCAAAGTTCGGATGCGCAAATTGTTGCGGATGGTAATACTTACAACATTGCTAGTGATCAATCTACACCAATATATTCTCAGTTTGGAAATTATCAAATTAATATTCAAGCGCAGGAAACCTATAGCAATTACGATCAAAGTAGCACTAATCCAATTATTTCTACAGTGCCTGTTTCTGATGGACAGCTTATTGCTACCAATAACTTGGCTTTAGACAATTCAGATTCCGTTCAGGTTTCTGCAACAGATTCAAGTGTTTTAGTCTATTCATTTAGAGGAGGTATTCCAAATACAGATCCAGGTAGTGATTATAAAAGAACTATAAATTTATTATATAGATTAAATGGGATTGATTATCCAATTACCAATTATAAAACAGAAGGTATTTTATTAGGAGGAGTATCAGATGGCTCTCAAACATTTGTAACTGCAGGTCCTCAAATTCCAGATTTTGTATTAAGGGATCCGCCTGGCTCTAATAGTGCAGCCACAATTGACAAAGGATCTTCATTTACTTTTTCAAAAGAAAGTACATATAGTAAAAATAATGGTAGTGAAACGAATGCTACAATACATTCTGGATTTAAACTAAGTGTTGGTGGTTCTGTTACGGGCCCTGTTGTTGAAACAAATGTAATTGGAGATGTTTCAAAAGGGGTATCAGTCTCGCAGTCTTCTAGCAACGGGACAAGTGTTGAAAATACCTATACTTTTAGTCAATCCATATCCACAAGTGACGACCCAAGTTGGGATGGAAGTGATGCTGATTTGTATATTGGGTATTCTGCCAATCAATATTATGGAACTTATAATAACTTAACATCTTCATTAACTCCCAATAGTGCCTTGCCTATTAAAATTGTACCAAATGCAGGAAGTAGTAATAATTATGTGTATCCTAAAATGAATAAAGCAATTTATTTTAATGAGGCGCCACAAAAAACATTTTTCATCTATTCGCAAAGAAGCATAATCAATGATTTAATACCTAAATATCAAAACATTATTAACCAAATTGATAGTGGTATTTTACAACAAAATATTGGTGGAGTACAATCAAGAAATTTTTATATAAATTCTATTAATTTATGGAGAAAAGTTATTTTAAATAATGAACTTTCAAAATACAATGCATTTAATGATAGAGACAAATTAAAAGCTTCTTTAAATGGAATTATTAATGGATTAAAAGATCCAACTACAAATACCTATTCTGCTAATGCAAAAAATTTGATAAATGCTTTTAATTCGACTTTCTTTCAAAATATTTCATTTGATGCAGGGGTTGGACAAATTACCAAGTCCTATGAAGTGGAAAGAGTAAGTGCAAGTTCACTTTCTTATGATGTTGAAATAGATGCTTCAGTAGCAGCTACAATAGGGGCTACCCTTAATGAGACAGGATTTGAAATATCTAATACAAACAATATTGGAAATGGGTATAGTGGTTCAAGTCAAAGTCAAAATAGTAATACAGCTAATGTAAGTTATACCTTAAAGGCAAATAATGCAGGCAATTTATTAAGTGTGGATGTGATTAATCCATTTGATGGTAATGGCCCTATATTTATTACTAAAGGTGGTCAAACTTCATGTCCTTATGAGGGTGCCGAGTTAACTCATTATTACAACCCTAAGCATCCAAATGTTACTGATCCAAAGGCTACCATTGTGGATTTGGGTGATAATGATAGAATTCCATTGTCATTGGCAACTGTTGCTTTAGAAAAGCCAGAAATCAAAGTGCTTTCATCTAATGTGACTGGTGTTTATGATGGACGTAATGCTGAGTTTGTTTTAAAATTACGCAATACAAGTACAGTTAATTTGGATGCTAGTTTTATGTTAGTAGTTGACCAAACTACCAATCCAGATAATGCTTCAATAAATATTAATCCAAATGGAACCATTATTAATATTCCGGCAGGACAAACTGTCACTTTTACCATGACACTTAAAAAAGTGAAACAGGATCAGTTTGATTATAAAAATATAAAAGTATCACTTCAGTCATTATGTGATGGAAATGCAACTAGTTCAGTTTTAGTTTCAGCAAGTTTTGTGCCTGCATGTTCTCCTGTAAATGTGACTGCTCCGTCCAATAATTGGATACTCAATAGAAATACTGCTTATGATGGTAATAATACTAAACCGCTAAACATTACTTTAGGAGGTTATAATACAAACTTCTCAAGTTTTCAAAAAATTAGTTTAGAATATCGATTACAAGGGACACCTAATTGGACAGGCTTAAGAACTTATTATAAAAATGCTGTAGATACAACCGCTGCAATACAAGGAGGTGATAATAATGTTGAATTAATTAATGGCAATCAATTAAATTATGCATGGGATATTGCAGCTAGAGGGTTGAGCAATGGTATTTATGAAATTAGAGCTAGAACTTCTTGTTACAATAATACTGCATATGAATCCCCTATTATACAAGGAACGACAAATCTTGATGCGCCAGTAGTTTTTGGAACACCAACTCCAACCAATGGTATTTTAGGTATTGGAGATGATATTACCGTTCGTTTTAATAAGCCGATTAAAATAAATGGTACTGTTACAAAGTTTGAATTCTTAGTCCAGCAAAATCAGCTTCCAGTAAGTCATCAAGTTTCCCTTGCATTTAATGGAACTAGTAATACCGCAACAATTAATAAACCATTTATTACTACTGGAGATTTTAGTATTGAGTTTTGGATGAAAAATGCAAGTCCAAGCGGCACTTCCACATTAATAAGTCAAAATGGTGGTCTTAAAGTAGAATTAATTGACAATGTTTTAAAATATACATTAGGAGGACAGAGTGTTAGTGCTACTATTTTAAAAGATGGGAACTTTAATCATTATACACTTTCTTATAATTCGTCAATACCTAAATTAAGTATTATTGAAAATGATAAGGAGTTAAGTTCGACTACTACACCAAATCCAATTACTACTTTAAACTTTACAAATACAAATTCCATATTAATTGGTGGCAGTAGCTTTAAAGGAAATATACATGATCTTAGACTATGGAGTAAACCTATAACCAGAGATCAGTCACTTGCAAATATGAATGTAGTATTAACTGGTAGTGAAAGTGGCATTTTAGGATGCTGGCCAATGAACGAAGGAAATGGAACCACTGCAAAAGATATAGCAAGGTTTAAAAGCTTGGAAATTGCCAATGCCAATTGGGATATTTTTCCAAAAGGAACAGCATATGACTTTAATGGTGCTAATTATTTAACGACAAATGCTAACACTTTTTCAAAAGTAAATATTTCAAAAGATATGGATGCGACTGTTACCTTTTGGATGAAAACAGCACAATCCAATGCAACTGTTTTGTCTAATGGAAAAGGAGATAGCACTGATATTGTTGAAGGCAATCAATTCAGAAACAAATGGTCTTTTAATACCAATATAAATGGGGGTCTTGAATTAGCGGCTGAAGGAAAAGTATATTCATTCGGGAGTTTAAAAGTGAATGATAATAGTTGGCATCATATAGGTGTAAGTTTGACAAGGAATGGTGGTTTACAGCTGTATATAGATGGTAATCAAATCGGTTCTTATGCTAATACAAATATTGGAGGTTTAGCATCAACTAGTTTATTTATTGGAGCGCGTGGTCAGTCAAATTCAACCACAAATAGTATAGATAGATATTTTATTGGTCAAGTAGATGAATTGTGTATTTGGAATATGGCACGAACTGCTAACCAAATAAAAACAGATATGTATTTTGAGCAAAATTATACTGCCAATGGATTATTGTTTTATTCCAATTTCAATAAACCTTCAGTGGCTAATTCAAATGGGCCCAAATATTACTATCCGCAGGATGCATTTACACAGGTGAGTGATTATGCATTGCTTAATGGTAAAGATTTAAATTTTACTGACTTTACCCCTTCCATTAAACCTTATCGACCTACAGAATCAATTGTTGTAAATCCAGTAATTAATGGCGATCAAATTGTATTGGTTCCTGCAATTGCAAATTGGGCGAGTATTGAAGGCAAGGTGGCGTATATCACCGTATCTAACTTAAATGACATGTATGATAATCGTCAAGCTTCACCAGTTACTTGGAACGCTTTCATAAATAAGAATCCAATTAAAATGTTCGTAGAAGGGCAGGGTGATGTAGCCAATTTAATAAAGACAACTGATTCAAGTTTAACCTTCCAAATTACAATTGTGAACCAAGGTGGGTTACCACAACCTTATTCATTTAATGTTCCAACTTGGTTAACATTATCAGCTACATCAGGTATACTAGAAGCAAATAAGACTAGTACTATTTTGGCTACGGTAGATATGAATTTAGCGCCAGGTATTTATAACAACATTATTTCATTAACAACCAATTATGGAATAGATAAAAAGTTGCCGTTGAATTTAAGAGTGCTAGTTAAAGAACCAATCTTAAATTTTAACCCTGCTAATTATACCCAATCAATGAATATAGTGGGTATAATAAAAGTAAATGGTGTTTTAGCAAATGATACCTATGATAAGATATATGCAGTTGGGCCAGGAGGTAGCGGCTTAGAAATGCGCGGGAAGGCAGGACTTGTTTATGATGCTAAACTAAATATGTATAATGTTTTTTTAAGTGTATATAGTAATGTTGTAAGCGGTGAAAATATTAATTTCTTTATTTGGGATGCATCGCAAGGAAACTTCTTAGAAGCTACCTTAGATAGTGCATTAAGTGTGCCTTTTATTGCGGATAAAATAATAGGTAATTATACAACACCGGCCATTTTTGAAAACACCAATGTGGCTGGGCAGATTGTTAATTTAAATCAAGGTTGGACATGGGTTTCATTTAATGTGAATGATCCAAGATTTAAATCTCTAAATGACTTAACTTCTGGTGCAAATTTAATTACTTCAGATTTAGTTCAATCTAATGCACCTGCATTGTTTGATTCTTATCAATTTTATGCTCCTGGGGCTGCTAACAATGGGTGGTCAGGAGGAGTGACGTCAAATGGAGGTATTGCAATAAATAAAATGTATAAGTTTAAATTGGCAAATGCAAATCAGATTAAATTAAAAGGAATTCCAGCAGATTTAAATACATGGTCTTTTAATTTACAAACGGGTTGGAACTGGTTACCGTATGTTGCCAATAAAAACATTCCAATAGGAGATGCTTTAGCCAACTTAAAACCAACGGAGGGTGATTTAATTAAATCGCAAAACTTATTTTCTATTTATAGTAGCGTTGCGCGTGCATGGAAAGGTTCATTGACATATTTAAATCAGTCTGAAGGGTACATGATAAATGTTGCAAATACACAAAATTTCACTTACCCATCTTATATAAATAGAGTTAATTCCGTTCAACCATACATTCAAACTATTGGTAAAGATGAAATAAAGGTAAATGGAGGGAATAACGCTAATATGACTTTACGCTTTAATAATATTGGTGTAGATGAAATAAAGGCAAATGCTAATAACAATGCTAGTATAGTAATGAATGATATTACTAAAGCAACACCATTGATTTCTGCAGACTATACCAAATTCCCAAATAATATGAATGCGGTGGTTAAATTACCTGAAGGCTTTGACCAATTGTATTTCTACAATGATGCTGGTGAATTAAGAGGTAATGCTAAAACGATGAAAGTAGACGGTCAGGACCTTGCATTTATAACTATTTATGGAGATAAACCAGAAAAATTAACTGCTCATATTGGTGCTAATAATGCTACACAAGGAACATCGAAAATCTTTACTTTTTCATCAGACGCTGTTATGGGAACTATTGCTAATCCAATACTGATTGAGCTGTCAAAGCAAGAAGTAAGTGTTTTCCCAAATCCATTCCATGATGAATTAAAAGTTACTGTTAGTACTAAGGAAAAAGGGCAAGCGAAAATTACAATATATAATATGGTATCTAGTCTTACCTATTATGAAAATACTTTCAATATAAATGTTGGAGTAAATACATTAAGGATTCGTCCGAATGTTCCTACTGGTACTTATGTAATTAAAGTTCAAATTGGGGACAAAGTAGTTCTAAATAAAATTATAAAGGATTAATTAAAAATCACATGAAAAAAAGAGTAATAATTTTTATTTTTATATTGATCTCGACAGTTCAAATATTTGCGCAGGCTCCTTTGTGGAAAGTGAATGAATCTAGTTATCAATATACAATGACTATTCAAGCAAAAGTGAATGTTGACGGGGTGGCATTAGCTAATCAAAATGATTTGGTAGGAGCGTTTGTAGGTAATGCCTGTAGAGGCGTAACTGGACTTACCTATGTAGCAAGTACAAAGTCGTATTATGCCTATCTAACTGTATTTGCAAATACGGCGAACGAAGTAATCACTTTTAATATTTTTAATAGTACAAGTAATAAAATTACAAAGGTTAGTAAAACAATTAATTTTACCGCAAACGAGCATATCGGAAACTTGTTTCAATCTTACAGTATTGCAGAACCAGCGCTAAATGAAAAAGCAGATATTTTATCCTTTGATTTTTTAAATATTAAAACCTTGTCTTCTTTTATAGCCCCTGGTTCGGTTAAGCTGAATATATCTGAAAGTTTTCCATTGGATAATTTGAAGCCAGTATTTGTATTAAGTAAAGGAGCAAGTCTTTTAAAAAATAGAGTTGTACAAAGTTCTGGATCTGCAGCTATTAGTTTCACTGCGCCAGTTACTTATGAAGTTTTATCTGAGGATGAATCTACTTTAAAGAGTTATACAGTTAATGTAACGCAATCACTTGACCCGCCTTTGTTCTATAAAAAAGATGCAGTTTGTGCCACACTTGGAGCTATTAAGGTAGTTTCTAAAAGAGAAGGTTCTATTGTTCAATTGTCATACAATGGGAAGATAATGGATACCAAACCAGTTATCAATGGGGAAGCGATTTTTTTAAATTTATTAACCGGAACATATTCGCTAACTATTGGGTCTGATTACAAAGTTATTGTCATAAATCAAAAAGTAAAATAATTATAAATCTTAGTTGTTATGAAAAAATTATACAAAATCGCAGTTGTTCTATTGGTATTATTTTGCTTTTTAGGCTGTAAAAAAGAAGCTACCTGTGACGCTGTTCAAGGAGATTGGGAGTTAGTAAACTAGGATTGAATTTGATTGCACTCTCTGGGGAGAGAGGGGTAATCGGGTGGTTGTGAATTTTCGCAGCCGCCCATAAATTGTATTATACTTATTTGTTTTAATTATAAAATTTCGGGAAATACATTCAAGAATTAGTGGGATTGTCAACTCGCTTTGTTCGTTGACATCCCAATGGGGCTCCTTACCCAAAGCCTTTCACAAGCAAACTTCGTTTGCTTGTGGCTTTTTTAGGAAATAGTTTGGATGAATTTGCTGCTGATATTAAGTCTTTTTTAGAGATAAGATTGAAGAGTTACTAATATTAAAATCAATTTATCGATTTGTATCTCTTAGGTCTTTTGCTTAATTAGTCAAACGCTTTTTATCATTATAATAAGAATAAACTTTGTAGCCTAAAATTGCAACACCTGCAACAATTACAATTTTCCAAAGTCCACCACTATTCAATGATTTGTTAGGTCTAGCTGTTGTGGTTATTTGTTCAGTTTCGATTTGAGCCTTTAAGGCATCTAAAATAGCTTTATTTTCTATAGCTATTTTAATAAGTTCTGGGTTCATTGTTTTACTATTTTAATGTTATATGTATTAGGGTCAATTAATAGGTGACCACCTTCAAAAATTGCGACAATTTTTTTCTCAGTAGAGGGATATGTTTGCTTTGCCATTTTTAATGAAAAGCCCTTGAAGCAAAATTCTTCCCAAGACATTTCAGTTTTTCCTAGTCCTGCTAATTCTAGAAAACTGCGGCAAATCTCCTGTTGCTTTTTTTCTATTTTTGATTCTTGCCTTCTCTCTGGAGTCCAATAAAGGCTCTTACAATCTATGATTCTGCCATCTGGAAACACGCGTTTTTCACAGAATTCACGTGATTTATTGGTATGGTCAGGAAAAGGAGTCATACAGTATTTACACTTTCTTCCGTCAAAATAGGTATAGGGCAACATTTCACCCATTTCCTGATAGTAAGGCTTGTCTGGGATATCTATTTTTAGCTTAATCATAATGTAAAGGTAATAAAATTTTATTAAATTCAATAAAAAGTCATAAAT